>CAZZPX010000300.1:0-4798 GCA_964655955.1 uncultured Phycisphaerales bacterium
GCCCTGACGCCCGACACATTGTCTTGCCATTTGATCGCGACGGGCGTGCCTGCCGCCTCGTGGAGCAGCAGCCGTCCTGTGGATGCGACATCTGTCAGCCTCCGTCACCCCTATGGGTTGCCGTGCTGACGAACCCTCAGCAGGCTTGCTGTGGCATCGGCGGTCCAGGAGCACTTGGAGGAGGTGCTCCAGGATCCCATGACACGCAGCCTGCTGTTCTTTTGTGCGGGGAGGCGCCCGCGAATCCAGCGAGTCCAGGACACCGCAAGGCCGGCCGCGCCGCCTCCGCCTGCTCTGCGTAAACGCAGCGGGCGTGTGCAGTTGAGCCCTCGCGCGCCGCTGCTGGCCCCGGGAGCAAGTTCCGAGAATTGCAAGATCCGCGGGGATCCGACTAAGGCGGTCCAAGAATGCGTCCGATTACGCCTGAAGACGGAGGCGCGCCACTCAAGTCGGGTCTCCGAATCGTCCGATAAAGGGGTGCGCGGAGCGCATCCCCGGACACACGACAGGCCCGGGCAGTACGGCTGCACGGGCAGGTTCACAGCCTGTCGTGTGGCTGCGAGCGGCGGAGCCGACACTCACGTTCAGTGCCACGAGACCTCGGTTCCTGTATCGCCGCGGAGGTATCCATGATTCGCCCGCACCCGCTTCACGAGCTTCGTCCCTTCCCCCGCTCCCTCGTTACGCTCGCCGCCTGCGCTCTGCCGCTGCTCGCCGGCTGCGCTCAGAGCGGTTACAGCCGCTTCTACGAGCCGCGGCCGATCGAACCAGTCACGCAGGAGTGGCTCGCCGCCGAGGCTGAGAGCGCCCCCTCCGCCAACTCGGTGCAGTTCTCGACCGCGGCTGTGCCTGTGAGCGCCAGTTTCGTCACCACGGCGAACCTGAGCCAGTTCGGCGGCCCGCCGAGCAGCGCGCTGACCACCGACGCCCGCAACATCAGCGTCTTCGGAGAGGTCACGCCGGACATGGCGCCCGAGCGCACCTCGCGGAGCAACACGCTCGACGGCGACGACAACCTGACCCGGATCACGTACAGCCCGGTCGGAGGGGACTACGATCCCGATCTCTCGCCGGACGGCGAGTACATGGTCTTCTCGTCGACGCAGCACCACCCGACGGCGGACATCTACCTGAAGCGCGTGGACGGCCGCTCTGTCACGCAGCTCACCTCCGACCCGGCGCATGACGTGATGCCCACGTTCAGTCCGGATGGACAGCGCATCGCCTTCGCCTCGGATCGTGCGGGGAATTGGGACATTTACGTGATGTCGCTGGCGGGCGGCCAGCCCATGCAGGTCACCACCGACGCCAGCCAGGAGTTGCACGCCTCCTGGTCGCCGGACGGATCCCAATTGGTCTACAGCCGGCTGAGCACACAGAGCGGCAGGTGGGAGTTGTGGGTCGCGGACCTCGAGAATGCGGGAACGCACCAGTTCCTGTGCTACGGCCTGTTCCCGGAGTGGTCGCCGAACCCCAGCCGCCCGCAGATCACGTTCCAGCGTGCGCGGGAGCGTGACAGCCGGCTCTTCGGTGTGTGGACGATCGACTATCGCAATGGGGAGGCCACGAGCGCCACGGAGGTCGCCTCCGCGACCAACGCAGCGCTGATCAACCCGACATGGAGTCCCGACGCGGCGTACATCGTCTTCGCGGCGGTGCTCGAGCCCTTCCTCGACACGCCTTCGAGCGCCCAGGTCGCGGATCTGTGGATGGTGGACGGGGCCGGGATGCATCGGGTGAACCTGACCAACGGCCGATTCGCCTGCCTCATGCCGGAGTGGGCGACGAGCGGCAAGATCTACTTCGTGTCGAATCGCGAGGGCGTGGAAAACATCTGGGCGATCGGTCCTGAACGCGGTCTGCTGGCGGCTGCCCCGAACGGCTTTAGCGCGAACCTGCGCACCGCCACGACGACGCCCACGCAGAACGCACAGAATGCGGCGAACAAGGCCACGGCCCCCGCCGCTACGCCGACCACGACGCCGGCGGACGACACGGCGACCGCGACCGTGCCTACCGAGATCTTCGGCGAACTGCCGAATCAATAGAGACAGCCCCACCTCGGCGGTTCGGTCGACAGGCCGGCCCGCCGCTTGCAGACCCTCGACTTGTCCGCGTGGTGCGGGCGAGCGTGCAGCGGGAGGATCCCGCAGTGAAGGCAGGACGCCATGACAAGTGAACAGTTCCGCTCCCCCGGTCCTGAGACGCGCCGGCTGAGGCTGCACTATCGGCTCCGCGTGTGGCGCGTCGCTTCAGCCCTGCTGCTGGCCATGACGCTGGGTTGCCAGCCGGACCCCATGCCGGATCGACTGATCAGCCCCTTTCCCGACGAGCAGATCTGGGCAGTTGCGCCGCTCGGCAACGCCTCGGGCACGAGCGTCGCAGACGGGACGGTCCTCGCCGACCGCCTGGCCCAGGCGATTGACGCCGACGTACCGGGGATTCACACGATTCCGGTCAATCGCGTGCTTTCGGCCCTGGCGGCCAACGGCATGACTGAGCCGCAGACGCTGGAGCAGGCGAACCTGCTCTGCCGCGCGCTCGGCGTGGACGGGCTAATCCTAGGCGAGATAAGCGCCTATGATCCCTACGACCCGCCGAAGTACGGCGTGAGTCTCCTGCTTGTGCTTCAGGATCGACCGCTCGGCGCGATGGCGAGCTTCGACCCGCACGAGCTGATGCGGATGCACACGGACGTCGCCGCTCCGGGGGCGTTCCGCGACGACCGCCCCACCGCCATCAAGCTGCACCTGGACGCAGCCGCGGCGGATGTGCGGGCGGCCGTCAAGCAGTACGCCGAAGGGCGCGTCGATCCCGACACCGCCCTTGGATGGGAACGCTACATCAAGAGCATGGAACTGTTCACCCAGTTCGCCAGCCATCGGCTGGTGCAGGAACTGCTCGATCAGGAGCGCCTGCGCCAGGCACGCTTTCAGGCTGGCGCGTAGACACCCGGTCGTCGCGCCGAACCCTCGGCCCGGCTCCCGGGCTGAAGGAAAGGATCGGCCGGCGATGCTTCAACCCCACGCGACATCTGCGCCGCAACCTGCAGCCCGCTCGCGATCGCTGCGCGCCGGCCCAGGCCGACTTTGACGACTTTCCCTGCCGCGGCGCCGCCTGCTGACCGCAACAACAGCCAGCAGGCCGGCTCGAAGGCAGCTTGACAGGTTCGCTCCGCCCCTCCGGGCACAGCTGGAGTTCTCACATGAATAGCCTGCCTCTGATCGATGCGTTTCTTTCCTACCTCGTTGACGATCGTCATTTCAGCCCGTACACGGCGCGCTGCTACGGGGCGGACCTGCGCCAGTTCATCGCGTATCTCACCGATGAATTCGACATCAACACCAGCCCCAATGCCGAGGCAGCAGACTTCGAGCGCTACCAGAACGCGGCCAGCCCGGGCAACGACGGCGTGGCGGGGAGCCTGGCGCCCACGACGCTGACCGGCGTCATCTGCGACATCGAAGTCGAGACCATCCGCGGCTTCCTGGCCTTTCTCAGCGAGCAGAACTACTCCGCCTCCACGCTCGCCCGCAAGATCGCCACGCTGCGCAGCTTCTACAAGTGGGCTTTGAAGCGCGGCGTCGTGAAGGCCAACCCCATGACGCTCATCCGCACGCCCCGCCAGACCAAGCGCCTGCCCAAGGCGATCACGGTCGAGCAGGTCGAGCAACTGCTCGCCGCACCCGATGACACGACCACGCTCGGGGCGCGCGATCGCGCCATCCTGGAGACGTTGTACAGCACGGGCATCCGCGTCAGCGAACTCGTCGGGCTCAACCTCGAAGACCTTGATGAGAACGGCGAGGCGCTGCGCGTGCGCGGCAAGGGGCGACGCGAACGACTCGTGCCGCTCGGCTCGCACGCCCTGCTCGCCCTGCGCAACTACATCGCGACGCTGCAGAACGATCCGCAGTTCCACACCGTCTGGAAGGACGAGCAGCGCGTCCGGCCGCTCTTCGTCAACAAGCACGGCAGCCGGC
Source organism: uncultured Phycisphaerales bacterium (assembly GCA_964655955.1). Taxonomy (GTDB): domain Bacteria; phylum Planctomycetota; class Phycisphaerae; order Phycisphaerales; family JAGLTS01; genus CAZZPX01. The sequence goes on from CAZZPX010000300.1 coordinate 3,984, forward strand.
TCAGCTCCCGTTCCGTCCGCCGCAAGCTCGACAAGTACCTGCGCGAGGTCGGCCTGGACCCGGGAATCAGCCCGCACACGCTGCGGCACAGCTTCGCGACGCACCTCCTGGACAACGGGGCGGATCTGCGGAGCGTGCAGGAGCTTCTCGGCCATCAGTCGCTGTCGACGACGCAGGTGTACACGCACCTGACCACGCAGCGGATGCGCGAAGCGTACGACGAGGCGCACCCCCGCGCCGAAGCCGGCTGAACCCCCACACGAAGTTCCGGCCGAGATGCGTGGCTCACGCCGCTCTGCCAAAGCTGCAACTGCTCTCAGTTGCGGGTCCCCGTCCCCCCGGCACCGATGCAGGCACGCACGAAAGTCCGACAGATTCCCCTCTCACAGCCGCCCAGGGCCACTTTACCCGCGGCGGCAGATCGCTAAAATGAGCCGATTGCCCGGCCCGACTGGGGATTGGTGTAATCGGTAGCACGAATGACTCTGGATCATTTAGTCTAGGTTCGAGTCCTAGATCCCCAGCTTCACGAGCCCCGCGCAAGCGGGGCTTATTTTCTTGCGCCGCAGCGGTTTACGCGGCTGGGGAAGGTGTTGATCGTGCAGACTTCCCGGATACGGAGCGGGCGATCTCACCCGCCGCAGCCGTAGTCTGCGAGGAGGATGCCCAGGTCGCTCTGGCCGACCTCGCCGTCGCCGTTGAGATCGGCGCGAGGGTCGAAGAATGGATCATCGGGCGGCAGCTCGTAGCTGGCGAGCAGGAGGCCGAGATCCGGCTGACCGGTCGCGCCGTCGCCGTCGACATCGCCGGGGCAG
>CAZZPX010000301.1:0-4786 GCA_964655955.1 uncultured Phycisphaerales bacterium
TAGTTGCCGAGGAGGATGCCCAGGTCCGACTGGTCGGTGTCGCCATCGCCGTCGATGTCGCCGCCGTCGTCCAGGTTGTAGGAGGCGAGCAGGATGCCGAGGTCCGACTGTCCGACGCAGCCGTCACCGTCGAGATCGCCGGGGATGCCGACGGCGAAGCGGGCGGAGTAGGCGTCGCCGCCTCGGCCGGAGGGGTTGGCGTGGATGTGCTGGCCGGCGCCGGTGACGTAGACGTAGCCGTCGCCGCCGTCCGCGATGTCGCAGTCGAAGAGGCTGCCCGGCGTGTCGATGGACATGGCGACCGAGCCGTCGCTCAGGTCGAAGACGTTGAGTTCGGGGTTGGTGTTGCCCTGATCGCCCCAGGAAGCGACGGCGAGGAAGGCGCCGTCCGCGGTCAGCGACAGATCGTAGGGGATGTCCTGCAGGCCGCCCGTGCCGGTTGCATAGGTGAAGGTCCACAGCGGCGTCGAGGAACTCGGCTCGAAGACCTCGACCTCGTTCTGCAGGTAGGTGGTGGGGTACCAGCCGACGGCGAGGGTGCTGCTGTCGGTGCTGAATTCGCAGGACTTGACGTAGTTGGCCCCGCCGGTGTCGGACCAGGCGAGGTTGTAGGTGGTGCCGTCCCACTGGCGGACGAAGAGCGAACTCCAGCCGTACGCCAGCCAGTTGCCGTCGCCGGAGATTGCGACGGGATCGTTCGTGGCGCCGGCGGAGACGCTGTAGCGGATCGTGTCCGCGGCGGTGTCGACGACGTAGACATCCGCCAGCGCGATGAAGGCGACGTAGGAACCGTCAGCGCTGACGGAGAGGTTGCGCCCGAACCCCGTCACCGCGTCAACGAAGCCGAGCGGCGTCGAGGAAGTCGAGTCGAAGTAGTACAGCCGCGCCACGGTGGCCGGCTGCTGCGTCACGAGCACGGCGATGAGCGACCCGTCCGGCGACACCTGGATGCTGCGGTACGAGCCGGGCGTGGCGGTGACGGGAATGGCGTAGGACCAGTCGGGCGCGCCCGAGCCGGGGCTCCACTTGTAGACCGTGAGGTTCTGGTTGCCGTCGTGATCGAGGCCGGCGACGACGTTGCCATCGCGTGAGGCGGCGACGTCGAAGTCGGTGCCGGGATACGTCCACTCCGGCGTGCCGTCGCCGACGAGCGGGAGAAGCTGCGCCTCCATCGGCGGGTTGAGGTACGTGCCGAGCACGATCTTGGCGGGCGGGGCGGCGATCTGGCTGGTGGTGTAGATCGCGTCGGTGAGCGTGTTGTGCCAGAGGATCTCGCCGCGCACGTTGGCGACGTCATCGAGCTTCTGCAGCACGGAGGAGAGGCTCAGCGGCGTTCGGTCTTCGATCAGGCGCGCCCCGTCGTCAGCGTGTTCGAGCGTGGTTTGGAAGTTGTCAGCCGCCCAAACAGGTGAGGCGGCGGCCAGCGCCAGCGCGCACGTCGCGGCCGCGCCGAGGCCGATGCGGCAGCGTTGTTCTGTTCGTGTCATGTTTCTGCCCTCGTTAGTGTGAACATCTCTTCGTGAGGCCGTGAGAACGCACGTCCTCATAAGTTCAGCATGTGCCGCGATTCCGCCTCGGTCAACCGGGAAATCTCCGATTGGCGGTGCGGCGACGGCTGCAGCGCGGCCGCCGAGGAAACCACCAGCCGGCGTCAGAGATCCGCATCACATTCGTAGTCGGCCAGGAGGATGCCCAGGTCCGGCTGGCCGACCTGGCCGTCGCCGTCGAGGTCGGCGGCGGGGTTGAAGAAGGGGTCGTCGGGGTCGAGTTCGTAACTGGCGAGCAGCAAACCGAGGTCGCTCTGGCCCGTCGCGCCGTCGCCGTCGATGTCGCCGCTGCAGACGGTGACGAGGCGGGCGGTGAAGACGCCGCTCGTGCCGTCGGCGAAGTCGAGCGAGAAGGCGACGGTGCCGCCGGCGCTGAGAGGAGAGCGGCCGCGTTCGGGGTCGGCGGGAAGCAGGCCGATGCTCCTGACGCTGCGCAGGTCGCTGCCGTCCTGGCTGACGTCGAACTTGTCGCCGACGCGGGTGATGAGGTGCGCATCGCCGTCGGCGTCGATGAGAATGAGCGCGCGGTCGTTGTCGCCGACGGTGTAGCCGAAGAGCGTGACGTACAGTGCCGCGTACGTCTCACCCACTGCGACGGACTGGAAGTCGCGAATGACGACATCGGCGGGCAGGCCGGGGATGTGGTCACCTTCGCGCATTACGATCTGGAGGTCGCCCGGTGCGCCACGCCAGACGGCGGCGTTGTTCGATTCGTCGATCTCGTCGTTGGCGCTCAGTGCCGCGGTGAAGGTGATGGCGCCGCCGTCGACCGCGGTGGGATGTCCGAGAAAACTGATCTCGCTGCCGGGGAGGGCGGGTGATTCCTCGTACCGCAGGGCCAGACGCTGCAGCGAGCCGTCGCTGTAGGCCCAGAGACCGTGACGCCATTCGTCGAGATCATCATCATCGATCCGACCGTAGAACGCCGTCGCCCCGCCCTCGTGGCTGAGCCACTTGAACGAGGTGAAAGTGAAGTTCGGCTCGAGGGGCTCCGGATCCCCTGACATGACGAGAAAATCAAGGAAGCTCGAGCTTTCCCGCCAGATGCCGTCTGCGTACGGCAGCGCCGCATGGCGAATGGTGAAGGCATGGCGTCCCGCAGCGTTGCTGGCGAGATCTCTGACTTCGCCGTGATCCCAGTGCGTGCCTGGAAGGCGCCAGCCTTCAGGAACGATCAGGTCCAACTCGCCCCAGCGCGTACTCCACATCGCAAAGTAGTCCAGCTCCGCATCGCCGGGAAAGCTGCAGAAGTCCGGCCCCACGATGGGCGTGCTCAGGAAGCCGGGAAAGCCCAGATCGCCCCACCAGTCACTGTCTCCCTCGCCGATGATGCGGCGCAGCTCGCCCGCCGTTTCCTGCCACAGCACCTCTTTTCTGCTGACGTTGGTCGCCAGGAGCAGAATCGCTCCGCCCGGTGTGAGTTGCGGCGGCTCAAACGATGCGAACTCACCGCTGGGGTCGCCCTCCCAGGCGACGAGGCGCAGCTCGCCGTCGTCCCACGCCCACACGCCCGCATCGAAGTCAGCGCCGACGCTGCGAGCGTAGAAGCCCTCGAAAGCGACGGTGCCCGCATCGCTGATGATGGGTCTGCTGAAGAGCGAAAAGGGCGGGCGCCCATCGTTGTCGGTGTGGCTGAGCGCAATCGTCTCGGTGACGATGAAGGCGCTTGGATCGGCGGCGGCGGACGCGGCGAGCGACACCGCGGCACCCGCAGCGGCATGCGTCAGGAAGCAGAGCGAAGAGCGAGTCATGGGAGTCATCTCCACGCACGTGATGCGCGCTGTGGCGGCGCGTCAGAACAGGTCGCGCCCGGCGATCCCTTCACGCGTCCACATATAGAACGCGGGATAGAGATGCTGCTGGTCTTCGAGCAACTCATCCGGCGAACTGTCGTTGTCCATGTTGTAGTTGCCGAGCCCCCACTCGTCGGCCCAGTTGCCGCCGGAGGGCGCGAGCGATGGATCGGCGGCGATCGCGGCGTAGAGCGGCGGGTTGTCTGATTCCCTCACGGAGGCGTCGCCCAGCAGCAGACCCACGCGCGCATCGGGATGCGCAAAGAGCAGTTTGTCCGGCGTGGTGAAGTCCTGCTTCTCGAACACGACGACCTTGCGCGAAGGGAAGGTCAGGTCCGCGACCTCGTGGCGGTAGACCTTCTGAGGGATCGCGCCCGACGCGGTGTCGCCGCCCGTCTCCTCGGCGAAGCGCTCCTCCGAGAAGAAGAGCGTCGGGCTGTACCAGTAGGAGACGTCGACGACCCAGTTGGGGATGTGGGCCGAGTCTTCGATGCTCCGCAGCGTCTCCAAATCGCCGGGGGCGGCGAAGACGTCCGGGCGTTCGTAGTCGGCGTAGTAATGCCGGATCAGATCGGCCCAGTGGTAGCTGTAGCCGTCCGCCTTCATGGGGTACGTGCCCCCGCCCGCCCATTCGGGACGAATGCCCCAGACCTGCTGGGACGCCCCCAGCGGCTGATACGGATTCAGCACCTCCCCCCGGTGCGTGTTGGCGTACAGGCCCAGCACCTGCCCGTGCAGGCGCAGGTTGGCCGTCGAGCGCGGCTTCATCGCTTCCGGCCCGCGCACCTGCGCGAGGCTCGGGGCGACCAGGCACGCCGCCACCGCCAGGAGCGACACCACCACCGCCGTCTCGACCAGTGTCAGACCACGTGCGTTTCTCATGGGCAGAGCCTCCCGAGTGCGACTGCGACTCATGCAGCATACACGATGATCGGACGAATGCCTCCGCAAATGCCGTCGCAAGCGTCACATTCACGCGCGTGGATGGCTGGCCCGGTGAGTCGGTGGGGGTGGGGGAGGTGGCGGCTACGTCGCGGGCTCGATCGTGACCGTCAGCCGCCTGCTGCTGAACTGCTCGACGTACAGCTCCGCCCGCTCGCGATGCGTCACCAGCAGGAGCGTAATGCCGCGGCGGTGTGCTTCGAGCGTTCGCCGCACTGCTTCGGGCTTCTTGAGCGGCGTGAGCAGGAGCACCGTCTCGACGACGTAGACGATGTCGTTCACGTCGTCATTGTGCAGGAGGACGCGATACTGGGGCAGGAGCCTGGGGGGCGTCCTGGTGGGGGCGGGCTTCTCCGCGGTCGCCGTGCCCGTGCCGCCTTCGCCTTCGCGTTCGGGCTCAGCCGCTGCGTGCGTCTTCTCAGGCGCGGCGGGCTCGTCCTCGGCGGCGGCGGCTGCGAGCAGGAAGCGGGGCGTGCATAGTCCGGGGGCGGTCATGTGTTCCTC
>CAZZPX010000302.1:0-4780 GCA_964655955.1 uncultured Phycisphaerales bacterium
CAGCACCGACAATACTTCGTCTCCTTCGCGCAGGGGCTCGTCGACGCGGGCGTCTATCCGGCAAAAGACGCGCTCGCCATGGCGTTCCATTGGGTGCGTCCGCATGGCGAGCTTTATGGTTCGACCCGCACTGCGCAGAGCGGATGGGCGTAGCGATTGCGCCGATCGAGGCGCCTGTCCGGGCCGCGGAAGTGTCGACCGCGCCTCACCGCGGCGCCTTTCCTGCCGATACGGTTGTGAGCAGCCGCGATGCCGCTGGCGCCCGGACGTTGCTTGCGCGACGTCCGCCGGGGCCGGCGGACCAGAGGAGTGTTGGATCCATGGCAACAGGTGCAGGTCACGGTGCAGGCGGGGGCCAGCGGGACCACCCCGGCAACCGCCGGGAGCACCAGCGCCTGCCCTTCACCGTCTCGCAGATCACCGTGGCCGTCATGCACCCCGGCGGGACGCTGTCGAAATTCATCGTCGCTTGTCGCGACCTCTCCGCGGGCGGCATCGCCTTCCTGCACCGGGGTTTCCTCTACACAGGTACACAGTGTCAGATCTACCTGCCCACGCTCACCGGCGGCGGCAAGGAGGTGCAGGGCAAGGTCGTCCGCTGCAGCCACATCAAGAGCAACATCCACGAGATCGGCGTCGCCTTTACGGACAGGATCGACCCGCGCCAATTCATGGATGTCGGCGTCGAGTACGCGGAACTCAACGACAAGCCGATCGAACTTCCCGATCTCAAGGGGCGAGTGCTCTTCATCGGCACGAATCCCCTCGACTTCTCGCTGCTCACGCACCAGTTGCAGGGGACCGGCATCGAACTGGCGCACTGCCGCGACCCGGAGGAGGCGGTCAACGAGGCGCGGCGAAGCGCCTTTGACGTCATCCTCTGCGACCTGCTCCTCACCGACCTCAGCGGCGAGGAGGTCATCGCCGCCCTGCGCGCGGCCGGCTGCCGCACTCCCATCATTGCCAGCACTGCTGAACGCGATCGCGAACGCCTGCGCATGGTCAAGCAGGTGGGCGGCAACGGCGTGCTTCTCAAGCCATACAGCCCGGCGACGCTGATCGGCGTGCTGTCTCAGCACCTGGAGAACCGGGCCTTTCTCAGCGCCAGCCAGGAGCCGATCTACAGCTCGCTTCCTCGCGACTCCTCCCTCATGCCGCTCGTCGCGGACTTCGTGCGCAGCGTCAAGATGACTGCGGTGGCGCTGCGCCGCGCCGCGCAGACGTCGGATCTGAAGGCGGTGCGGAAATTCTGCCTGCAGCTTCAGGGGAACGGCGCATCGTACGGCTTCAAGGTGCTCACCGACGTGGCGGGAGAGGCCGCGGAGGTCGCCAAGGAGAGCAGCGCCGTCGACCAGGTGGGGCACAGCATCGAGAAGGTCCTCTCCGTCTGCGCCCGCATGCAGGCGAACAGGGCGGCGTAACGCCTCACATTGCCCCGCGCATGCCAGAAGAGCGCGGCCGCGGCCTTTCGCCTATCGATCCGTGCGCGAGAAGATCCACACGCCCAGCGCATAACACGCCGCGCCGACCACGACGAGCAGTATGCACGGCTGCGCCATTTCGGCGTAGCTGAACTGCCGCCACGTCGCGCCTTCTAGTGCATAGATGCCCCAGCGCACCGGACTGATGTGGCTGAGCGTTTCCATCCAGCCGCGCATGAGGAAGAGCGGGATCATCCCCCCGCCGAGCATCGCCATGATGATGAAGGCGCCCCAGCCGGCCCCGGCGACGCCTTCCTCCGTCCTGCCCAGGACGCTGAGCAGCATCATGATGCCCACGAAGCAGATGCCGACGCAGACGACGGCCAGCACCAGTTTCCTCCCGTCGCCCAGGCGCACGCCCAGCGCCAGCGCTCCGACCAGCAGCAGCAGCACGATCACGCCCGCGACGGCGAGGAAGCACGCCAGTCCCTTGCCGGCGAGGATGTGCGCTCGCGTCAGCGGCGACACGCGCAGGCGCAGAAACGTGCCTTCGCGGCGCTCCTTGACGATGCCGATCGCAAAACCCGATGTGCAGCCGAGCACGCCCCAGAGAATCGCCTGGGGGAAAGTGATCTCGAAGCTCCTGCGCGGCTGTGCGCCCTCCGCTTGGCGCGCTTCGTCGACGAATTCGATGGCGCTTCCCGGATCGAGATCGAGACCTTCGCCGTACAATTCCGCGTCAAAGTCGCCCAGGAACGACTCGAGTGAATTCATGAACCCCAGCAGGATCGCCTTCTGCACGGGGTTGATGTCCTCGGCAGCGCGAATCGCCTCGATTTGCTCGCGCACCTGCGACCGCGACCAGTCCTGATCGAGAAAGCGCTCGCGCATGGACATGAACATCGCTTCGGTGATCAGGCCCTGGAGGTAGCCGGATTCGGCGCTGCGCGCGGGATCAACGCGCACGACCAGGGGCGCTTCGCCTTCGCCCCCGCCGCCGAAGACAAACCCCAGATCGTCGCCGAACCCCGCGCGCACCTGCACGGAAGCGATGATCTCACCGCGGCGGACCTGATTGGCAGCCTCATCGATCGAGAGATCGAGCCGGACGCTGAGCGCCTGCGAGTCGCTGAGCCGGTCGACAAACGACTGTGAAATGCTGGACTGATCCTCGTCGATGACGGCGATCGTCATGGCGCCCGTTCCGCCGTCGCCGCCGAACCCGCCGAAGATCGCGCCGAAGAACAGGCCGTAGACCAGCGGAAAGACGAGCACCCAGAACATGCCGAACTTGTCGCGCGTGAGCAGTTTCAGATCCTTCAGCGCCAGATGCAAGATCGCTTTCATTCGTCGCGCAAGCTCCGTCCGGTGAGCGCCAGGAAGACGGTCTCGAGATCCGGCTGCTGCACGCTGAGCGTGCGAAAGGCGACGCCCCTGCCGGACATCTCGCCGATCGCCTCCAGTGGGCGGCTCGTCTCCAGTCGCAGTTCCGTCCCGCGCAGTTCTCCCTCGAGCGTCAGATCGGGCGGCGGCGGCTGCTTCAACTCCGCCTGGACGACCGATGTGCCCCCGTGCGCCGCGACAAGTTCCGCCACCGTGCCCAGCGCCAGGATCGACCCGCCGTCCATGATGCCGACGCGGTCGCACAGCCGCTCCGCCTCTTCCATGTAGTGCGTGGTGTAGATGACGGTGAGGCCTTGCTTCTGCAGCGCCTCGATGCGCTCGAAGATGTGATTGCGCGACTGCGGATCGACGCCGACGGTCGGCTCGTCGAGCAGCACGATCAGCGGTTCGTGGACGAGGGCGCAGGCGAGGTTGAGCCGGCGCTTCATCCCGCCGGAGAAGGTCCGGACCTTGCCGCGCCGCCGCTCCTCGAGGCCGGCGAACGCGAGGCCCCAGTCGACGCGTTCGCGGAGCTTTCTCCCGGCGAGACCGTACATTCGCCCGAAGAAGCGGAGGTTCTCCGGCGCTGTCAGTTCGTCGTAGAGCGACAGCGCCTGCGGCGCCACGCCGATGAGGCGGCGCAAGCGCGGCTGGGTCGGGTCCGACTCGCCGTTCAGCGTGACGCTGCCCGCGCTTGGCCGCAGCGCCCCGATGATCATGTTGATGGCTGTGGTCTTGCCCGCGCCGTTGGGGCCGAGCAGGCCGAACGTCTCCCCCCTGGCGACCTCGAAGCTGAGGCCCGCAACGGCGAGGAGATCGCCAAAACGTCGCGTGAGATTCTCCACCTCGATCATGGCGTCAGTGTAGCGACCCGACTGATCCCTTTCGGTCATATACTCCCGCCGCCGTGAATGCAGCAGTCGACATCGCGATCGTCGGAGGCGGTGCAGCGGGCCTGATGAGCGCGATCAGCGCCGGGGGCGCGGCCCCGGCCGGGACGCGCATCGTCGTCCTCGACGGAGCTGCCACTCTCGGCGCGAAGATCCTCGTCGCGGGCGGCGGACGCTGCAACGTCACCCACGTCTCGGTGAGCGAGCGAGACTTCGCCGGCTCGACGCCCGCTGCGATCCGCAAGGTGTTGCGCCGCTTCACCGTCGCGGAGACGATCGACTTCTTTGGCGAACTGGGCGTGCAGCTCAAGACCGAGGAGACGGGCAAGCTCTTCCCCACCACGGATCGGGCGCGGACGGTGCTCGACTCCTTGCTGCGCGCCTGTGGCGACGCGGGAGTCGAGTTGCGCCATCCCTGGCGCGTCGAAGCGCTCGAGCGGGCGGCGGGCGGCTTTGTCCTCGCCGGCGAGCGCGGCGAGATTCGCGCCCGCCGCGTCATCGTCGCCACCGGAGGCCGCAGCCTTCCCAAGACCGGCTCGGACGGGCACGGCTACGCCATGGTGCGGGCCCTGGGGCATCCGCTGACGCAGCGCCTCACGCCGGCCCTCGTGCCGCTCACCTTGCCGGCGGGACACTTCCTCCGCGAGCTGAGCGGCGTCGCGGCGCCGGTGCGGCTCGAACTGCGCAGCGCCGCCGGCAAGCGGCTCGCCGCGCACGAGGGGGCGCTGCTCTGTACGCACTTCGGCGTCTCCGGACCGGTCGTCCTTGACATCAGTCGGCATTACCTCGCTGCCCGCGCCGAAGATCCGCAGGCGCGGCTGCACGTGAACTGGCTGCCTGAGTGCGATTTCGCGGCGGCAGAGGCGCTGCTCCAGTCGACGCAGCGCGGGGAGGTTGCTGGCGTGCTCGCCGCCCACCTGCCGCAGCGCCTGGCGCGGGCGCTCTGCGAGGCGGTGGGCGTCGATCCGGCCAGGCGCGCGGCGCAGCTCACGCGCGAGGCGCGGCGGGCGCTGGCGCACGCGCTCATCGAGATGCCGCTCCCCGTCAGCGGCGATCGGGGCTACGCCCACGCCGAGGTCACCGCGG
>CAZZPX010000303.1:0-4776 GCA_964655955.1 uncultured Phycisphaerales bacterium
CCCGCAGCCGCGAAGCGCGTTTCCGTCTCCTCGACAGGGACGGGCAGGACGGCCTCGAAGGCGAAGCGATCGCCCTCCTCGCCGACGCGGCCGCTGTGGCGCGGCAGGGCAGGCCCTTCCGCCTCCTCGTCGGCGGCGTCGGAACTGAGAACAACCCAGTAGAGGCGCTGCGGCGGGGCCTGCAGGCGCAGCGTCGGGCGACCGTGCCGCGACAGGCACCCTTCGAGCCAGGCGGCCCACTCGTCGTTCAATTCCTGGCTGGAGGCGAGCATCGGACCGCGCTCCTGCGCGCCATCGGGCGCCACGAAGAGCGAATGGTCGTAGGCGAGCAGAAGTGTGGACTGTCGGCTCATGTGCTGGGCTGCTCTTCCTTGAGTTGCAGACGAATGGGCGTGTTCCCCGCCTTGGGCACGAGCGTCACGCCCGCCGCGTCGATCGCCTTGACGACGTGGTCGTGAACCGTGTCGCCGACGCCCGCCCTGACGCTGTTGATGTCGTCCTTGTAGAACATGATGGCGACGAGTTCGCCTTCCTGACGTTCGACCCCGACCAGATGCCAGTCGCCGGAGTCCTTGCCGATGGTGGCGGCGAGACGGCCGAGCAACTCCGGGTTGTCGCCCAGCACTTCCTCCGCCTGCGTGAGCAGGTCCTTCTCCTCTTGCGGCCGCACGAAGACGAGGCTGCTGAAGTCCTGCATGACCAGTTCTTCGCCATTCGTCTCATCCGTCTCCTGCTGCACGTCGGGCAGCTTGCGCGCGAAGCGCTCCTCCGGAGCGCCGGCGCGCTGCGACCAGTAGGCCAGCCCGGCGAGCGGCACCAGCACGACCAGCGCCAGCAGCCAGGAGGGGAGAGCGGCAAGATCGAACCGGCTCATGGGCGTGGCTCCTTGAGATGCAGTTCGATGAGGGTACCTTCGTCGTCGAGCAACCGCACCGCCAAAGGCGCGACTTCGAGCACGCACACGCCTTCCCCGCGCTGATTCGCCCGCAGCGCCTGCGTTCGCCGCGCCTCGCGATCGTGCAGGATGGCGCGGCTGCCTCCCGGCGCGAGTTCGACGGCGAGCAGGCTCCAGCGGGGCGATTCGTACGTCGGACGCTCCGCAGGCGCTTGGGGAGGCTGCGGAGCCGACGGATCCTCGCGCCGCGACTCGGGGCGCACGAACGAACCGAGAGTCAGCGGGGAGAGCGGCCGATCCGGTTGTGTGGAAACGATCGGCGCGCCAGACAAGCTGCGCTGCAGCTCGGGCGCTTCCACGCGCAACTGCGCCACGTGCAGCAGCAGTGCGGCGAGCGCAACGAAGATGACGGCGAGGAGCGCGGGTGACGGCACGCTGGCGAGGCCGAAGCGCGTCATGGGTAGATCCTCCGCTTCTCGACGAGTTGCCAGCCGCGCCGGGTGTACTCCATCGTCACCCACCAGCGGCAGGTCTGCCTGCCCCGTTGCAGTTCGATGAGCACGCCGAGCGCCTGGCTGCGATTGGTGAAGCGAAGCTGACTCTCGTCGACGCCGGGCGCTGCGGGACGGGCGCTCGCGCCGGGGCGAGCGGGCGTGCCGCTTTCCGACTGTTGCGGCAGCTGCTGCGTCACGTTGAGGCGCGCCACGATCTGATCGGTGACCGGTTTGCCCTCTTCGCTCAGGGCGATGCACTCCTGGCCGGCGGTCAGATCACCCTCGCCCAGCGCCGCCCGCAGCAGGTCGAGCGGACAGGTGTTGACGTTGAGTTCGCCGGGCCCGACCGTGCTCATCCACTCGCAGAGCACCGTGCGCTTGAGCACCAGCTCATCGAGCGGATCCTCCTCGATCAGATCCTCGGACTCGTCGGGTTCCTGCGGTGCGGCCTCAAGGTCGCGCGCTTCGTCGTACAGCGGCTCGCCGAACTCGTCGAACTCCATGTCCTGCAACTCCGACGGATCCGGAGGCGGCAGCGGTGGCGGGAAGATGGGAATGAACTCATCGTCCAGTTCGATCTCCTCCAGCAACACAGGGCCGTCGCGCTCGGCCGCCTCGCAGATCACGTTCTGCAGGCTGCCCGGCAAGCCGAAGCGAGCCATCTTGTCGAGATGCCGCACGTGCAGCCGACCGGACAAATCGATGCCGCGCGCCCGAATCAGCAGTTCGCCGGCCCGGGTATCGACGATGTTCATCCAGGGGTCGGTGCGCGGAGGCGGCGCCAGCGGCGGGAGCAACTCGGGCAATTGTTCGGCGAGCTTGTCTGCCAGTTCGCCCGCCTCGCGCGTGAAAGAATCGCGGCGTTCGATCAGCGAGGCGTTGGAGGCGACGCGCACGATGGTTGTGACGAGCAGCATCATCGTCACCAGGGCCGCCATCGCCAACAGCAGCGCCACGCCGCGCCGCCGCGGCGGGGCGAAGCGTCTCGTTCTCGCGTTGGGGTCGCGTGGGCGCATCAGCGGCGACTCCTCCCCGCTTCGACGATGCGTCGGCGGCTGATGATCTCGCCGGTCTCCAGTTCCAATTCGAGGGTGATGACGGTTCCCGCGCCGGGCTGCTCCTCGTCGACGGGCTGGATCTCGAAGCGCTGAACGTTTCGCAGCATCTCGAGTTCGTCACCGCTGGTCGAACCGCTCTGCGTCACGGTGAGTCGGCGGGTGCTGCCGTCCAGAGGCCGCGCGCGCCGCCACAACGACCCGTCGCGCAGGTAATACTCCACCTCATAGAAACCCGGAGCCTGTCCGGGCGCCCAATGCGGCGAGATGATCTCGACGCGATCCGTGTCCAGGCCGAACGATTCCGCGCCGTGACGCGTCACCGCCAGCCTTTGCGTTCCCTGGGCAGTCTCATCCTGCGGACCCTGCGGACTGTGTTCGCCGCTGGGATCTTCTTCGCCCGGTTCGCCGCCCGGCTGCCGCTCTTGCAGAGGCTGCTCTGCCTCGCCGGTCTCCTCGGCTTGTGCGGCCGCCTCCTCCTGCGTCTGCTCGTCCTCGCCCTCAAACGCTGAGGCGGGCACCCGATCGCGGTAGTCGCGCACGATGTAGTCGAGCGCGCGGTCGGCGAGGATCTCGCCGCCTGTGTCATCGATCGCCCGGGTGAAGCGCAGCGCCGCCGTCGACCAAGCCACGTACACCGCCACGAAGGCGGAGAGCAGGACCACCGACAGGAGCATTTCCAGCATGGTGAAGCCGCGCTGTCTCATTAGCGTTCGTCCGACTCCTCGCGATTGGTCCTGGGAACGACCGGGCTGGCGCGACGTCGCGAGGGCCGCGCGCCGTCCTGGCGCTGTGCCGGCCTGTCTCCCAGTTGCTGTACCGCGTGCCGCGCCTCGATCGGCGTGCGCATGCGCCGATCGATCTGCGAACCGGGCGGGAAGACGCCGCCGTCCGGCCGACGCGCCCCGTCCAGGCCGGGCATATCGCGGACCGTGTCCACGCGGCTCGATCCCGACGACAGCGCCATCGCGATCGTCTGGTCCGGCTCCATGTCCTCGATGTACCGCCAGCGCAAGACGACGAACGGCTCGAGCTTGTCGCTGTGCGGCGGCAGAACCTCGACGCGTATCGTCGACCACGAGATCTGCACGAGCGGCGCGGAGAGGTCGACCTCCTCCACCTCCTCCAAGGCGGCGGGATCGTCCGGGCCCGCCGGATCCACGCCGAGCAGGCGCAGGGCCGTCTCCATGTCCGGCGCGTTGCGGGCGGCCTCGATCTGCTCGTCGCTCACCTCGATCTCGGGCTCCTTGCCCTCATCGATGATGCGCCACACCCAGTCTTCGTCGTCGGTGAACTCCTCGGGCAGCGGATCTTCCGTCGCCTGCGAGATGCGCCACATCTCCAGCATCTCGCGGGCGCGACGCTCCAAGGCTGTCTGCTCGAGCGATTCGCGAGCCGCCTTCATGCTGACGAGCGCCGTCGCCACCACGGCGCTGAACAGCGCCACGGCCGCCATGATCTCGATGAACGTGATGCCGCGCCGGCCGCTCAACGGTCGTCTCCTTCGTGCACGATGATCTGACCCGTGAGCCCGAGATACTCGACCTCGATCTGGTTTCCATCGGGGTCCGTGATGAGGTATGTGGCGTTGAAGGCGCTGCCGTCCGGGCCGAACTCCGCCAGTTCCGCGAAGTCGTAGAAGTAGTCGGCGCGTTCGAGTCGCCAGTGGGGCGGCAGCGTCACGCGCACGGGGGGCAACTCCTCATCCGCGGCCTCGGCAATGAGCACGCGCCGGTCCTGGCGGAGAATGGCGCCGCCGCCGTTCTCTGCAAGCAGGCGCGCGCGAACGAAGGCGTGCTTGACGCCCTGGATCGCCGAGCGCCGCTGCTGCGTCATCGCCACCGACCCCGCCGTCCCTGCGGCCAGACCCACCACCAGCCCGAGGATCGTCACGACCAGCAGCAGTTCCAGCAGCGTGAAGCTGCGGTGAAGCGTGGAACGAATTGGCTTGCGTCGCTGTCGCACGATTGCGTCAGTATTGTTCCTGCTCGTCGTACTGATCGTCGGTGGAGATGTCGGCGTCCTCGCCCTCGCCGCCGGGCTGGCCGTCGCGGCCGTAGGAGATCACCTCGTACGGACCCACCTGACCGGGAACGATGTAGATATAGGGATTGCCCCACGGATCCTTGATCTGCGCAGGCTTGAGATACGGCTGCGGCTGACCCGGCTGCGGCTGCACCAGAATCTGCAGTCCCTCATCCTGCGTGGGGATGCGCCCTTCCGTAATGGCGAACTGCTCGATTCCCTGCACGATGATGTCGGCGCGGGTGCGCGCGATCGCCGATTTGCCCTTGCCGAGCTGACCCGACACCACCACCGCAACGCTCGTCAC
>CAZZPX010000304.1:0-2132 GCA_964655955.1 uncultured Phycisphaerales bacterium
GCCGTCGGGAATGCTCCAGTATACCCCTCAGCGGGGGCCTCATCAGCCATATTCGGCCGCTTTCGCCGCTGGATCCACCGCGATCCCACCGCCGCCCCATCCCCGGCGGCTTCGTGCCCGGTTCGGGCCACGGGCGACGCCGCTGCGGCGGCTGGTAGACTTGCCGAGCCATGTCCTCTGTTCTGCTGCTGCTGCGGATTCTCGACTGGGTGCTGGCGGTGATCATGATCGCCGTCATCCTTCGGCGGCGCTTCTCTCCCGAGACCTCGCTGGCGTGGCTGATCATCAGCGTCATCGAACCCAAGGTCGCCATCCTGCTGTACGCACTGGTCGGTTCGCGGCGCCTGGGCAGGCAGCGCGTCCGTTTGCACCGCGATGTCGTCGTGCAGAGCCGTGCCGGCAAACGCATGGCGGCGCAGATCCTGCACGTCGTTCGCCCCGAGGTCGACTCCAACAGCCTCCCGATCATCGGACAGGCGGAGAAATACGGCGGCATGCCGATCCTCGGCGGCAACCAGGTGCAACTGCTCGACACCACCGATGCAACGATCGCGCGGCTCAGGGAAGCGATCGACGACGCCCAGCACCACGTGCACCTGCTCTTCTTCATCTTTCGCCCCGATGAAAGTGGTCGGGAAGTCGCCGACGCGCTGGTGCACGCGGCGCAGCGTGGCGTGCGCTGCCGCCTGCTCGTGGATGATGTCGGCTCCAAGCACCTGCTGCGCAGCGCCCTGGCGCGGGAGTTGCGCGCGGCCGGCGTGGTCGTGCGCGCTGCACTGCCGGTCCAGCCCTTCCGCCGCCTCCTCGAGCGCATGGACATCCGCAACCATCGCAAGCTCGCGGTGATCGACGGCCGGCTCGCCTTCAGCGGCAGCCAGAACATCGTCAATGCTGACTACGGGCACGATCACATTGGACGCTGGCACGATCTCATGGGCGTCTTCCAGGGGCCGATCGTCACGCAGCTTCAGACCGTCTTCCTCGAAGACTGGGCCTTCGAGACGGGCGAGGTGCTCGATGAGGAAGAGCACGTGCTGCCCGAAGTCGTCTCCATGGGCACCATGGCTGCACAGGTCATGGCGACCGGCCCCAGCCACGAGGAGAAGAAGGAGACCATCGAGCGCGTGCTGCTCGCCGCCTTCAACAGCGCCCAGCGCCGCATCATCATCACCACCCCGTACCTCATCCCCAACGACTCCACCGTTCTCGCACTTTCCATGGCGGTGGATCGCGGCGCCACGGTGGACGTCGTGGCGCCGGCGCAATGCGACAAGCCGCTCGTCCGCGCCGCCGCCCGCCACTACTACGATGAACTGCTTCAGGCCGGCGTCAACATTCACCTGCATGGCGACGGGCTGCTGCACGCCAAGACCATCACAGTCGACGACAGCCTGGCGCTCCTCGGTTCCACCAACCTCGATCGCCGCAGCTTCAACCTCAACTTCGAGGTCAACGTGCTCATGTACGGCCAGGAGATCGTCAGCAAGCTGCGCTTCGCGCAGCAGGATTACATCGACTCCTCCGTCGTGCTGAGCGCCGACACCTGGTCGAAGCGCCCGCTCTATCGCCAGTATCTGCAGGCCTTCGCCGCCCTCTTCTCACCCCTGCTTTGACCTTCCCCTGCACGCGCGCCCAAAGCCGAATCTGCTTACAGATTCGGGGTTCAGCACGTCCCGCACGCCGGCGCCACGTCCGTCGGAATCTCCGATACATCCACGACGTCCACGCCGTCGACGCGGCCCTGGCGTCCGCAGCAGGCGAAACGGCGAGCGCCGGTGCGGCGCTCGCGCGGCGCCCACCCGGCCACCGTGCGGTTCAACGTGGCGAGCAGGAGCAGCACACACAGGCTCGCCTGTCCGCCGAACTCCAGTGCGTTCTCCGCCGCCAGCGCCACGGCCCCGAGCGTACACACGCCGATCCAGCCGAGCAGCGCCAGCCGTCCGGCGCGTCGGCGCAGGGTCTGGCGGCTGAGGCTGAGCAGGAAGGCCATGAGGATCGCCGCCGCCTGACTCAACGCCAGAAGAAAGCCCGACCCGCCCTCGTACGCCAGTCCGAAGGGCAGAAGCTGTTCCTGCGCCCCGTCGGCGTGAAGGAAGGTCTGGACCGCTCCCGGCGCTGCGTCGTATCCGCGC
>CAZZPX010000304.1:2142-4747 GCA_964655955.1 uncultured Phycisphaerales bacterium
CCCACGACGCTGGCGAGAGCGGCGAAGTGTGCGCCCAGCCACGACGTGAGGCGGCCCAGCAGGCGAAACGGCAATAACAGCAGCGACATCGCAGGTCTCCTTCGATACATCAGCTTGTTGGGCGTCGAACCGCGCGCATTTCGTCAAACTCGATGCCGCAGGCGCACCACCCCGACTCCCCGGTCCCCTCGGTCGCCCGGTCGCCTGGTCCCTTCCTCCCTACAATGTCCGGATGCAGAACCTGCTCCTCTCGCCGCCGCATCTGCCGCTCGTGGCGCCCTCGATTCTCTCGGCTGACTTCGGCTGCATGGCGGAGCAGTGCCGCGCCGTCCTCGACGCCGGGGCGGATCTGCTACACCTCGACGTGATGGACGGGCACTTCGTTCCCAACCTGACGATGGGGCCGGATATGTGCGCTGCGCTGCGACGGGCCTTTCCCGCGGCGACGCTCGACGTGCATCTCATGGTGACCGACCCCGGGCAGTACGTGCAGCCCTTCGCCGAGGCAGGCGCCTCGCACCTCACCTGGCATGTCGAGGCCGTCCCACCACAGGGGTCAGCCCGCCTGGCTGAGCGGGCGCGGGAGCTGGGCCTGTCAGCCGGGATATCGCTGAATCCCCGGACTTCCCGCGAGCGGCTCCAGCCGTACCTCGACCACAGCGACCTGGTGCTGGTGATGAGCGTCAATCCCGGCTTCTCGGGGCAGGCGTTTATCGATGCCGTGCTCGAATCGACCCGCTACGTCAGGGAAACGTGCGGGTACCAGGGGCGCGTGCAGATGGACGGCGGCATCAAGCCAGCAAACTCAAGTGCATGCATCGAAGCGGGTTGCGACGTTCTGGTGGCGGCGTCAGCGATCTTCAAGGCGCCGCGGGAGCAGTGGGCGGACGTCATCCGGGCCCTGCGGGGAGAAACTCAGGTTTCCGTTGGCTGAGGCGCGCGGGCGTGCTACGCTACCCGGTTTCATCGGCCGGCTGTTTCGGCCCGGTGGCCTACCGTACGAAAGACGCCATGACTGCGCGAAACGGCGAAATGCTCCTGCTCCTCTGCCGGTCCGGGCGCACCGCCTGGGACATGAGCGGCAGAGTCCAGGGAAGTTCCGATATTCCCCTCAGCGATGAAGGTCGCACCGACGTGCGCCAGGCGCTGGCACAGATCCACACCGCCGACCTCGCCTCCGTGTGGACCGCACCCGACGAGGCGTCACGCGATACGGCCAGGCTGCTCGCTGACGCCTCCGGCTGCAAGGTCAAGACGAGCGACGACTTGCGCGAGATCAACCTCGGGCTGTGGGAAGGATCGCTCGCCGCCGACCTCACCGGACGCTACGCCAAATCCTATCGCCTCTGGCGCGAGGATCCCTCGGCCGTCACACCTGCCGAGGGCGAACCCCTCCTCGAAGCACAGCAGCGCCTGGCGCGGGTCCTCGAGAAGATTCTCGATCGACCGGGGAAATCTCCGAAAGCCCTGGTGCTCCGCCCCGTCCTGCTGGGTCTCTTGAAGTGCCGCCTGGCCGGCGAACCCACCGCCAGACTCAGGGAGCTGATGGAGTCGCAGCCGCAGTGCGAGTTCATCAGGATCCGGCCGGGGGATCTGGCCAAGCTGCGAGAGGAAGCTCCGGTCCCATGAGCGAACGCCCCACGCATGTCGACGAGACGCAATCACTCGCCGCCCAGCTTCAGCAGCTCACGCAGGTGCCCAACCGCAACTACCCGGTGCGCCGCAGCGAGTCTCGCCGCGCCATTCCCGAAGGCCTGTGGATTCGCTGCGACAGTTGCAAGCAGATGGTCTTCCGCAAGAGCCTCGAATCGAACCTGCACGTCTGTCCCGAGTGCGGCTTTCACTATCGCATCGGCGCCCAGGAGCGCATCAGGCAACTCTGCGATCCCAACAGCTTCGAAGCGATGTTCGAGGACGTGCTCCCCACCGATCCGCTCAAGTTCCACGATCGCCAGCCCTACGCCAAGCGCCTGGAGAAGGCGACGGCGTCGTCCGACCGCACCGAGGCGCTCCTCTGCGGGCAGGCGTTTATCAAGGGACGCCGGCTCATGCTCGCCTGCGTCGACCTCACCTTCATGATGGGTTCGATGGGGACGGTGGTGGGGGAGCGCCTGACCCGCACCATCGAAAAGGCGACCGAGTCGGATCTGCCGCTCGCCGTGGTGTGCGCCGGCGGGGGGGCGCGCATGCAGGAGTCCTGCCTGTCGCTGATGCAGATGGCCAAGACGACGGCGGTCCTGGGACGCTTCGGCGAAGCGGGCGGACTCTACATCTCCGTCCTCACCGATCCGACGACGGGCGGCGTGAGCGCCAGCTTCGCCATGCTCGGCGACGTGATCTTCGCTGAACCCGGCGCGCTGATCGGCTTTGCCGGCCCGCGCGTGATCGAGCAGACGATTCGCCAGGAGCTGCCCAAGGGGTTCCAGCGGGCGGAGTTTCTGCTGGAGGCGGGTTTCGTCGATCGCGTCGTCGCGCGCAAGGACCTGCGCACGGAGATCAGCCGCGTCATCGACTACGCGGGGAAGTAGCGCGGCGGCGCCCGCACATCATGGTCGATCGAAGCGGCGATAGCTGTTGGGTCCGTGGCGGTCCGGCGCCATGTAGA
>CAZZPX010000305.1:0-4744 GCA_964655955.1 uncultured Phycisphaerales bacterium
TAGCCCTGGGGCAAGGAGACGAGCCGCATGAGCACTGTCTGCGTCCTGACGCCGGTCGTAATAGGAAGCTGGCCCATGATCGCCACTGCGGTCGCCAGCGCCGCCGCCGCCATGGGATTCTCCGTCGTGGGCAGCGAGACGGCCAAGGCGCCGCCCGCAAAACGCGGCAAGGAACGCGTCGAAGCGCTCGTGCCCAACAGCGAAGTCATCGCCGAGGTCATGGCACGCGGCGAAACGGTGCGCATCGAGCGGGACGGCGTCACGATCGAGTTCGGCGTCGACGAGCGCGGCGCCTGCCGCCTCTGCGTCACCGGCGACCGCTATTCCAAGAAACAGCTCAGGCAGATCGGCGAGGAAGTCTCCGGCCGCGTCGTGCAGCAATTCGCCTATCACAAGCTCATGACCGAACTCAAAAAGCGCAACTTCGACATCGTCGAGGAACAACTGCAGCGGGATGACTCCATCCAGGTGCGCGTCCGACAGGCCAGGTAAGAAAGGAGACGTCCATGGCACGACCGCAATTCGACATCACGATCGGCAAGGACGGCAAGCTCCAGGTCAAGGTGAGCGGCGTCTCCGGCAAGAAGTGCGTCGAACTCGCCGACATGCTCCGCGACATCGTCGGACACGAGGAGAGCCGCGAACTGACCAGCGAATACTATGGCCCGGACGGCCAGGTGCGCATCGACGCCCAGGTGCAGCAGCGACGCTCGACGTAACCCCGCCAGAGAGAGCGCCAGGTGGAATGCCCCAACTGCACATTCCAGAACACGCCCGGCATGCGCTCCTGCGCCCGCTGTCAGAGCCGGCTCGACCTGGAAGGCGTTTCGGTCGAGCCGCCGCGGGCGCACGGAACGCAACTGGCGCGCCGCGGCCGCCGCGCGGCTGCCCGCCTCTATGGAGGGCTGGACCAGTGGGTTCGTCGCGCCTCGCGCACGGTCGGCGCGCACCTGCATCCAGGCGTGGACTGGACGGCGGTCTTCGTCTCGATCATTCCGGGCATGGGGCATGTGCGCATGGGCGCTCGACGCACAGGACTGCTCTTCTTTGCCGGGTGGGTCGTGCTCGTGGCGCTGTCGCTCATGTACGTCGGCACGACGAGAGGTTGGCTCCTGGCGCTGGCGACTGTCGGCTACCACTGCTTCGTCGCGTCGTTGCTGCTCGCGCCGGCGACGGTGCTGCTGCCGCTCACCACGCGCCTGGCGGTCGGCTTCATCGTCTATGCCGCGGTGATGCTGCTGTTCTACGTCCCGCTCATCACGACCGGGCGCTGCTTCGTGCGCAGCATCGGCATCTTTGGCTGGGAGGATGGATATCCCGTGGCGCGCGGTGACGGCTTCGCCTACACCGGCATGTTCAATCGGCCCGACGACTGGCGACCCGGCGACCTCGTCGTCTACCCGATTTACCGCAACGAGGACGGCGTCATCATTCGCGGCCGCCTCGGCATGGGGCTCATCCTCGCCGTCGCGGGCGATCACATCATCTGCAGCGACGACGAGATCAGTATCAACGGCGTGCCTCTGAGAGGCCGACTCACCGCGGAACTGCGCCGCCGCCGCCTGGTCGACCGCACGCTCACACTCGCCGATGATCACTACGCAGTGCTGCCCGTCGGCCTGGACGGGCGCTCCTTCTTCACGGGGGGACTCGATTACGGTATTACGGCCCTGGCACGCCGGCTCGAGGTCGTCGACGCGGCCGAATTCCATGGCCGGGTGCTCTGGCAGCTTCGTCCCTGGCACGACTTCGGCCCCGAGGGCAGGGTGCAACTCTATGACTGATCGTTTCAAACGTCTCGAACTGCATCGCGCCCAGCCCGTCGAGCAGCCGCGCACGCAAGAGGAGCAGCTTCAGCTCGGCGAGCCCAGGCGCACGGCCCAGACGCACCTCGTCGCCGCCCTTACAGCGGATCGGCTCGGGCGTTACGACGAGGCGCTGCAGTTCTACACGCGGGCGCTGCGCGAGAAGCGCACGCTCATCGCTGCCTGGGTCGGGCAGGTGCAGATGCTCGTGGAGCTGGGTGAGTATGACGAGGCGCGCCTGTGGAGCGACAAGGCCCTGGAACTCTTCAAGAACAACGGCGACCTCCTCGCCGCCAAGGCGCAGGCCTGCACGCGCCTGCGCGACCGGCGGGCGGCGCACGCCTGCAGCGACGCTTCCCTCGCGGCGACCGGCTCCTCGCCGCTGCGCTGGCAGGCGCGCGGCGAAGTGCTTCTCGCGCGCGGCGAGGCGCGCAGCCGCGAGTGCTTCGAGAAGTCACTCGCCGAGCCCGTCGCCGACTGGTTCGACAATCTGCGCATCGCCCGCATTCATCTCTTTCACGACAAGGCCGCCGCGGCCCTGCGCTACTGCCAGACGGCGGCGGAAATGCAGCCCGGGCACGTCTACACCTGGTATCTCATCGCCCTCTGCCAGCGGGCGCTCGGCTGGCATTCGGCGGCGCTGGGCAGCCTCGAGCGCTGCCTCGAACTGGACGGAACCTACGGCGAAGCACGGGCCGCGATGCACACCCTCGGTGCCGAGACGCTGCTCACCCGCTTCGGCGCGTGGCTCACCGGCTGGAGAAAACCATGAAACTGAGAACGCTGCTCGCTTCCGCGCGCACGCACAACGCCAGCGATGTGCACGTGCTCGTCGGCCTGCCGCCCGTCTTTCGCGTGGACGGCGCCATCGTCGCCAGCCGGGGCGCTGCCGTGACGGCGGGTGCCATCGCCGCCATGCTCGACGCCGCGCTCAACGACCAGCAGAAGGAGCGCCTGGCGCGCGAGTGGCAATTGTGCATCTCCGTCGTCGATCCCGACGCGGGGCGGGCACGCGTCGCCATCTACAAGCGTAACGGCAACCTCGAGATCGCCATGCGCGTCAACGACACGACGATCCGCAGCCGTGCCGATCTTCGCCTGCCGGACATCGTCGATGATCTCGCCCGCAAGCCGCACGGCCTGGTCATCCTCACCGGCCCAACCGGCGTGGGCAAGACCACCACGCTGCACTACATGATCGACCTGATCAACGCCGAACGCTCCGCCAAGATCATCACCATCGAGGATCCCATCGAGTACGTGCACGGCTTCAAGCGCAGCATCGTCGTGCAGCAGGAGATCCTCGCCGACGTGCTCGACTTCAGCGGCGCGCTTCGGCACGTTCTGCGGCAGGATCCGGATGTCATCGCCGTCGGCGAGATGCGCGATCGCGAAACCGTCTACACCGCCCTCAGCGCCGCCGAGACCGGGCACCTGGTCATCACCACGCTGCACACGCCCGGGGCCGTCGACGTCGTACAGCGTCTGGTCAGCACCTTCCCGCCCGGCCAACAGGAAGAGATCCGCTTCATTCTCTCCAGCGCCCTGCGCGGCGTGGTGGCGCAGCAGCTTCTGCCGCAGGCCACGAGCGAGGGCCGCATCGTCTGCTGTGAAGTGCTGATCGGCACACAGGCGGTGCTCAACCACATCCGCGACGGCGACATGCACCAGCTCTACAGCGAGATGCAGGCCGGCCGGCGGCACGGCATGATGACCCTGGACCACGCCCTGCTCGATCTGTACCAGCAAGGCGAGATCGCCTACGACACCGCCCTGAGCATGGCGCGGCATCCTGACTCGATCAAGAAGCGCGCTTCCTGAGAGACGCAGCCCCGCGCGTACGAGCCCGCACGCCCGACGCGCCGGCGGCATTCCTGCCCCCGACACACACTTTTGCGCCTGCGGCAGCAGATTTCCTATCGCCGTCAGGGGCGGCCGCGGCGGTCGCGCTGTATCATGGAGATCTCGACAGATGTGTCCGTTTCCCATCCGTCACCAGGACCGAGGTGCCCCATGTTCGGCCGCCAGACCAAGTGTGCTATTGCGGCGATCAGCCGACTCGCTGAGGTGTGGGATTCACAGCTGCGACTTGCCGCGGGGCAGATCGCCCGGGACCGCGGCATCGCCCAGCCCACCATTGCCAAGATTCTCTCCTCGCTCAGCCAGGCGGGGCTGGTTCGCAGCATCCCCGGGCCGGGCGGCGGCTTCGTGCTGGCGCGCCCGCCCGACGACATCACACTCTTCGACGTGATCCGGCTCTTCGAGCGCTTCGTCACCGAACCGCGCGAGTGCCCCTTCGGGGCGGGGATCTGCGGCGGCGTCGACCCCTGTCCCCTGCACCACCGCATGGAAATCTGGCAGAAGGAACTGGAGAGCCTGCTCCACGAAACCACGTTCGAGGAGTTCCGCAGGGCCGCCGCCGATCATGGGGCCTGACGGACCGGATCCCTCCAGCAATACACACTGAGTCGACGGGTCGGGACGAGCCGCTGTCACGCTGTCCAGCACAGCATTCTTCGAGGTTGCCCATGTCGTTGTTTCGGGTCTCTGTCGCCGCCCTGCCGCTCCTGGCTGCTTCCATCCCCTGCGTCGCTGCCGCTCCGGACTCCGAATCGAGCGAGGCGCTGCGGGAGCGCATCATCGCGCTCGAAGAAGCCCTCGCTGCGGCGCGTCAGGCCCAGGAAGAAGAGGCGCGGGCGCAGCGGCTGGAAGAACTGGCGGCTGCAGCTGCCGGCGATGCCGCCAATCGCTCGTTCTATCTCGGCGATCCCTGCACGGTGGTGATGACGCCGGGCAAAGGAATCCAGATCGCCGGCGCCGACGGCGGGGCAAGCCTGCGCTTCGGCTTCTACACGCAGTTCCGTTACATCGCGAACTTCCAGAACGGCTCGAACGACAACCCCGCCGGCAACGTGGATGAACTGAGCAGCGGCTTCGAG
>CAZZPX010000306.1:0-4743 GCA_964655955.1 uncultured Phycisphaerales bacterium
CTTGGGTCGATATCATCCCGGACGGATCCTGACGGAACGGGAGGAATGTGTATGTTCGCTGTTTGCCGCCTCGTCGCCTGCTGCCTGGCCGTCCTCTTCCTGCCGGGTGCGGCTGCGGGCGATCTGGCCGCCGCCGTCGATGCGCTCATCCGCAACACGCTCAACGAGGATGCGGAAGTGGGCGTGTGCGTCCTTGGACCCGCGGAAGGCGAGATCTGGTATCGCTATCACGGCGAAGACCCGCTCATCCCCGCCTCGAACATGAAGCTCCTGTCGAGCGGAACGGCCCTGCATCTGCTCGGGGCGGACTTCGACTTCGAGACGACGCTCTACCGGGACGGCGATCGGTTGATCCTCATGGGCAGCGGCGACCCCGCGCTCGCCGATCCGGTCCTGCTCGAGGAGATGGGCGTGGGCGTCGAACAGATCGCGGCGGTCTGGGTCGAGGCAGCTCGCCAGTCCGGGCTCGAGCATGTCTCCGAGATCCTCATCGACGCCAGCATCTTCGACGAGCAGTACGTGCATCCCTCCTGGCCGATCAGCGAACTGAACCGCAATTACAGCCCGGAGGTGGCAGGGGTGAACTTTCACCTCAACGTGCTGACGCTCTTCGCCCAGCCAACGCGGGCCGGGCAGGCGCCGCGTCTGACCCGCGAGCCGGCCTGCCCCTGGATCGAAATTCCCGCCGGCGCGACGACGGTGGAGCGCGGGCAGAACACCATCTGGTTCAGCCGCAAGTACCTCACCAACGAGATTCGCGTGCACGGCAAGGTGGCAGTCCCCTCGCAGCGCGGCGACCAGGTGACGCTGCATGACATGCCGCAGTTCGTCGGCGATCTGCTGGCAGACCGCCTGCGCCAGGCCGGCTTCAGCGTCGGCGGCGTGCGCGTCGGGCAGGTGGACGATCCGCTCGCGCCGGGCACGCCCCTCGCCGTCATCCGTACGCCCCTCGCCACTGTGCTGCAGCGCTGTAACCGCGATTCGGAGAATCTCTTTGCCGAAGCGCTGCTCAAGCGCAGCGGCTTTGAACTGACGGGCGAGCCGGGCAGTTGGGCGACGGGGGCGGCAGCGGTGCGGCACGTGCTGCTCGAACGAGTCGGACCGGAGAGCGCCACCGCGGTCATTGACGACGGCTCGGGCCTGAGCCGGGAGAATCGCGTCTCCGCTTCCATGCTGGCGGAGTGGCTGCAGAGCTTTGTCGATGAGGCGGCGCTCTTCGCCGTCTACGCCGCCTCTCTGGCGGAAGGGGGCGAAGAGGGCACGCTGCGCCGGCGCTTCGACGGCGTCGATTTGGCCGGCAGCGTCCGCGCCAAGAGCGGCTACCTGCTCGGCATCTCCTGCCTCTCCGGTTACGTCATCAGCGAGACGGGCGAGGTCGCCTGCTTCAGCATCCTGGTCAACAACATCAAGAACGGCTTGACGGTACGGCAGGTCAAGCAGTTTCACGAAGCGATCGTCGCGGAGATCGACGCGGAACTCGCCGCACGCGCCGCGGAGAGCGCTCCCTCGTTCAGCCGCGACTTGCAGGAGAGTGGCCAGGCGGCTTCATCAAGCCCCTGATGTGCGCCCGTTATCCGCAGAGGTGCGCTTCGCCTCGATGAGCAGCGCCCGCAGGAGTTCGACGGGATGCTGCGCCTGCACGCCGGCGCCTTCGCGAATCTGATGTCGGCAACTCGTGCCCGTGGCGAGCAGCACATCGTCTGGTCCGAGTGAGCGCGCCGCCGGAAACACGCCCAGTTCGCCGATGGCGTGCGAGAGCCCATAGTGGCCGGCGCGGTAGCCGAACGCGCCGGCCATGCCGCAGCACCCGGTGTCGAGCAGCATGAGCCTCTCGTCGAAGAGCCGCTGCGGCAACGCGGTTGCACTCACGCGATCCAGAACGGCTTTCTGATGGCAGTGCGCGTGCAGCTTGACTGCGCCGCGCGGCCGGGCGAAATCGGGCCGGCGCGGGTGCGACTCCCAGTGAACGCCAAGGAATTCCTCGACAAGCATCGCCTTCTCCGCGGCGCGCTTTCGCAGCTTAACGTCAGTCTTACACTTCAAGCTGAGCAGGTCATCGCGGAAGGACGCCGCGCACGAGGGCTCGCAGAAGAGAAGCGCCCGGCAGTTGTCAGCCTCGATGAAGTGCTGCAATTGCGCATACGTGCGCTCCACGACGGGGATCGCCTGGTCGAGCATGCCGACGGAGATATAGGTGCGCCCGCAGCAGCCCACTTGCGGCAGCAGCACGCGATAGCCGAAGGCCTCGAGCAGTTCGATCGCCGCCACACCGATGTGCGGTTCGTTATAGGTCGTGAAGCAATCCGCGAAGAGGACGACCGACGGCGCATCGGCGTCGGCTGCGTCCGCGCTGCGGTTCTTCCGCCACCAGTGGTAGAGACTGCGGCGGAAGAGGGGCAGTTCGCGCCGCCGGTCGATGTCGCCGAAGCGCTGCAGGAGCGCACGCACCGGCGCGCTGCGCGCGAAGAAGTTCGCCAGGCCCGGCACGGCGCTCGCCAGGCGCGACAATGTTCTCGTCTGGCCGATGAGCCTGTGCTTGAGCGGCACGCGCCCCAGCGTCTCGTGGCGCCGGTTGTGATACTCCGCCTTGAGCCGGGCGATGTCGACGTTGCTGGGGCATTCCGCCTTGCACGCCTTGCAGGAGAGGCACAGGTCGAGCGTCTCCAGGGTCTCCGCATCGTTCCAGATCGAATCGTCGAGCCGGCCGCCGTTGAACTGGCCGGTGATGGTCAGGCGCAGGGCGTTGCCGCGTCCCCGCGTGGAGTGGCGCTCGTCGAGCGTCGCCTGGTACGAGGGACACATCGTTCCCTCGTCGCGCTTGCGGCAAACGCCGGCGCCGTTGCACTGCTGCACCGCGCCGGCGAAACCATGCTGATCGCTGTAGTCGAAGCGCGGTTCGAAATCCGGAAACGTCAATTCTGCAGTGGCGGGAATCGCCGCGGCGTCGTCCGCTGAGGCTGGCGTAACGCGCAAATGCGTCAGCAGCGGCGCGGGCGCGGTGATGTTGCCGGGGTTGAGCAGGTTCCGCGGATCGAAGATGCGCTTGATCTCGGCGAAGGCGCCGCAGATGTCGCGGCCGAAGAAGCGTTCGAGCAGCGGCGAGCGCACGCGTCCGTCGCCGTGCTCGCCGGAGAGCGCCCCGCCGAATTCGCGCACGAGGTCGGTGACGGCCTCGCCGATGCGTTGCAGGCGCTGCCGATCCTCGGGGTCGCTCGGTGCGAGCAGCGGCCGGATATGCAGGCAGCCGACCGAGGCGTGGGCGTAGTACGCCGCCTCCGTGCCGTGCGCCTTGACGATGGCGTCGAAGGCCTGCACGAATTCGGGAAGCCGCCGCGGATCGACGGCGGTGTCCTCCACGAACGTAATGGGTTTGCGCAGGCCCGGGACGGCGTGCAGGAGCGGTTCGGCGGCTTTGCGCAGCGCCCACGCCCGCAGCATCTCCTTCCTGTCGGTCAGATGCCGCTGCGGCACGGGCTGAGTCCGGCGCAGCAGTTCGAAGCGCTCCCGCAGCGCCTCATCAGTATCCGCGAAGTACTCGACATACAGCGCCGCCTGCACGGGCGACCCGTCGTCCGCGGCGAGTGATTCGATGAACTCCAGATCCGCCGCGTGCTGGCGATTCAGCCGCGCCGTCTGCATGACCATGGCGTC
This sequence comes from uncultured Phycisphaerales bacterium, assembly GCA_964655955.1. GTDB lineage: Bacteria > Planctomycetota > Phycisphaerae > Phycisphaerales > JAGLTS01 > CAZZPX01. Next base: position 3,652 of record CAZZPX010000306.1, read on the forward strand.
GATGAGTTCGACCGCAGCGGGCTGTGTCGTGAGGATCGGATTCACCGCCGCGAGCGCCGCCTGCAGCGAAGGAAAGCCGACGACCGCGAGCCCGACGCGCCGCGGCGCGTCGACCAGTTTCAGCTTCGCCGCGCTGGTCAGCGCCAGTGTCCCCTCGCTGCCGCAGCACAGGTGCGCCAGGTTCATCGCCGCCGCGCCGCCGTTCTCGTATTGCGCGAGGAGGCGGTCGAGGTTGTAGCCGCTGGCTCGGCGGACGATCTTCGGGAAGCGCCGGCGAATCTCGTCAGCGTGGCGCTGCAGCACGTCGGCCACGCGCCGGGTCAACTCGGCGACGCGCGGGTCGGCGTCGCTCGCCCCCGCCTCGAACCGCGCTGGCGTGCCGTCCGCGAGAATCACGTCGAGCGCGAGCAGGTTGTCCACCGTCATGCCATAGAGAATCGAGTGCGCTCCCGCCGAGTTGTTGCCGATCATCCCGCCGAGGTTGGCGTGACGACTCGTGGCGACGTCGGGGCCGAACATAAGGTCCGTGCCCCGATCGGCGAGGCGGCGGTTGAGGTGGTCGAGAATCAGCCCCGGCTCGACCCAGCAGCAGCGCCCCGCGACGTCGACTTCGAGCAGCCCGTCGAGGTACACCGAACAGTCGATGACGAGAGCGCGGTTCACCGTCTGGCCGGCAAGTGACGATCCCCCGCCGCGCGGCAGAATCGGCAGGCCCCGCTCCGCCGCGAAGCGCATCACCCGCAGCAGGTCGTCCCGGCTGCGGGGAATCACCACGCCCAGGGGCTCGACTTGGTACATGCTGGCGTCGGTGGCGTACAGCCCCCGATCATGCCGGCCGAATCGCACCTCGCCCTCAAGCAGCGTCGCCAGCTCGCCGGCGATTTCCGCCAGAACCGCCTCGCTCGGCTTGTCGCTCGGCTGTGTCACGTCGCAGTCGTGGAATTTGGCGTCGCGGGTCGCATATGTGCGACTGATTGTAATGGCAGAATCGTGAACCGCAGCCGGGCCGTTGCGTCTATCGACAGGAGGCCGGCATAATCGTCCGCACCGGCTGGATCACCTTCCATAGAAACGAGGCAGAACATGCGAATG
>CAZZPX010000307.1:0-4714 GCA_964655955.1 uncultured Phycisphaerales bacterium
GCTGCTCGCCGCGCGCCTCGTAGCCGGACAGCAGTTCCGCGAGCGGCCCGGTCGCGCCCGGCATGGCAGCCAGATCCATCGGCGTCGGGGAGGTGGAACCCGGCGGCAAGGAACGGGCCGTCGACTCCGCCTCGGATCTGTCTAGCCGCGCCCCGGAGGGAAGCGGGCCGGATGCGCTCGGCGTCGCGAACGGGTACGCCCCGCTTTCCGCTGGGAAGCGCGGCGAGGTTCGACGCGCTCCCCTGCGAGGAGCGACGCGACTGATGGGTTGTAGACCTCACCCCCGCCTCGCTTCCCTTCGACTCGCAGCTTGACGGCGCTGGAACATGATTCACTGCAGCGGCGCGCGCTTCGGCTCGCCGGGGCGGCGCGGGTACAGCCGCGGCGTCTTGCGCTGCTTCTCCAGCACGACGATGCGGCCGGTCGGCGTGTCGATCGTTTCGCCGTGCGCCAGGCCCAGCGTCCTCAGCGCCCCTTCGGCCTCCGCGAGTTCCGCATCCACCTGCTCGCCCTTGATGAGCAGGACCAGCCCGCCGACGCGCGCAAGCGGCCCGGTCAGTTCCGCCGCGACGTTGATGCGCCCCAGCGCCCGGGCACAAACGGCGTCATACTTCTCGCGATGCGCGTGATGATCCTGGCCCAGCGTCTCGGCGCGGTCGGCGATGACGTGCACGTTGCCCAGCGAGAGCGCCGCGGCTGTCTCTTCACAGAATCTCGCCTTCTTTCCCGTTGATTCGACCAGCGTCACGGCCAGGTCCGGCATGACGATCGCGAGCGGCAAGCCCGGCGTGCCCCCGCCGCTCCCCACATCGCAGAGGCTCTCAGCGCCGACGCTTGCCAGGATCGGCATGAGCGTCAGGCTGTCGAAGATGTGGCGCATCCAGGCGTCGGCGTTGTCGGTGATGCGCGTGAGATTGAAGTGCTTGTTGGTCTCGAGCAGGTGCGCGAGGTACAGGCCGAGCTTTTCAACGTCGCCGGAGTCGAACTCGAGGCCGAGGTTGCGCGCCTCGATGAGGAAGGCATCGGTTGGGCGGATCGGCTCAAGCTTGCCGACTTCGCCCGTCATTCCCGCCCCTCGCTTTGCTCGGGATTCGTGAAGATGCAGCGCTCGATGAGGCGGCTGAGCACGGGCATGTCCATGCGGTGGTACTGATCGAGTTCCGTGATGCCCAGCCCGCGCACGGTGCGCATGCCCTTGCGCGCGGAAGAAGTCGCGCCTTCATCGTCCTCGGCGGGGTAGGTCAGGTCGACCGTGGCGAGGCCGCGGGCGCCGTGCGCGAGCGACTCGACCGTCGCTGTCGCTTCCTGGTGCACGGTCACCGCGTCCTTGACCTCGCTCCAGCGCATCTCGCCGGGGAGCGGCAGCATCCAGGCTGAGAGTTGGGGCGACGCGATCTGCACGCGGTCGCCCCGGTAAATCGATGGCGGACGGGTCTTGTGAAACAGCATGAGCGTCGCGGCGACCTGCACGTAGCGGCCGTACATCGGCAAGTCACACACGACCGCGCCGTCGGGCCAGCTTGCGCGCGTGGCGAAGCGGCTGTGGAAGCCCTCGCCGATGGGGCCGGAACCCCAGACGTGATCGTGGTAACCGATGCCGTTCTCCAGCTTGAGTGTCTGCTTGCCCTTCCTGGTGGTGACGGTGATCGTGCCGTTCACCCGGGCAGAGGGACAGGCGAGCAGCCAGTGATGCAGCGTCGGCGGCCGGGTCAGCGGCGAAGCTGCCTCAGCGGGCGCTTCATCGGCGGCGTCGGCGGCATCGGCGCCTGCGCCGGCTGGGGGCTGCGCCGCTTCACGCGCTTCCGCCTGCGTCGCGGGTGGTTCGCCGGCGCGGGCGCTGCTCAGGACGGTTGCGGGTTCGGAGGCGGCCGAGCCGCGCTCGAGGGCGGCGATGACGCTGGCCATCTCATCGGAAACGTCGCGACGGACTGGCCAGCGGGCGCGGCGCTGCTCCGGCAGGTAAGCCCGTTCCAGCGTGGGGGAGTCGAGCAGCGGCTGAAACTCGAGGTTGATGCGGATGTCCTCATCGGGGTGAAGCTGCGGCCCGGCGAGGCCGAGCGACCAGGGCGTGCCGCGCAGCGTGACGCGCCAGCCGGCCTGGAACTGCTCGACGGAGTTGGGTCCGACGCGGAGGGCCCACGGGTCCCCTGTCTCGGTAAATGAGCCGGGCTTGTAGACCAGATCGCTGCGGCGGACGGACTTGCCGTCTTGGAAGACGGCGATGGAGACGGCAGGATGCGCTTCGGGCCAGATGAGTTCAGGCCGGCCCGCGCCCGTGCCGTCGTAGTGCCGGGCCACCTGCCGGCGGTAGAGCGGGCTGAACGCCAGACCGTTGTGCAGCGTCACCACGCAACCGCTGCGGGCGGCGGGATCGACGGCCTCGAAACGCCACCACTCGTAACTGCCTGGCGCAGCGGGACATCGGCTGCGGTTGCGCGAGGGCAGCTCCGAGCGCTCCACTGTCTCGGGGCGCAGATCCGGGTGTTCGTTCACCCCGCTAGCCTACGTCATGGGGGAAAATCTCGAAAGGTCTGAAGAAAATTCTCCTCTCCCCACTTTCCACGCCGATTCCACTCCTCGCCGGCCGGAAATCGCTATTATTGCCCGGCCTACGGCCCAGGTGGCGGAACTGGCAGACGCGCCAGCTTGAGGTGCTGGTCCCGATTTTTACGGGGTGGAGGTTCGAATCCTCTCCTGGGCATTGCAAAGTCCAAAAGCGCTGGTATACTTCCGGTATCAACCAAGCCCACTCACCCCCCCGCAAAGGCCGCGGCGTATCCCCTTCGCCGCGGCCTGTTTTTTCGCGAGGGGCGCTGGCGCTCACCCGACTGCTTCGGACTTCGGATCCCGCTCGACATCTGCAATCATCTCTCCGCCTTCCGGAATGATCCTCGGGAGAATGTGTCTGTCAGTACGCGCCTTCGCGCACGCTGACACACCCCATTTCGAGGAGACACTGCATGAATCGCCTCACCATCATCTTCGCCACAGCGGCTCTCGCCGCGGCTCTTTTGAGCGGCTGCGTCGCCGGCTCATCCTCATCCAAACTCTCAGGCAGGCACGTCGGCCAGGGCACCATCGCGCAGATCGAGCCCGGCGTAACCAACAAGGCGTGGATCCTGGCGACGCTCGGCGAGCCGTCGAAGAAGACCAAACTCGCCGGCTCCAGCGGTGCCAGCGAGATCTGGCGCTACGACTGGGCCGTGCGCAGCAAGTCGAGCGGCTGGGTCTTCCCGATTGTTGTCGGTTCATCGAGCGCGGAGGCGTCGGGCGCTGCGTTCGTCGAGTTCGATGGCGACATCGTCACCCGCGCCTGGCGCGACGTCTCGCCGCATGATGGTGACAGCGACGGCGACGACGCGGTACAGATCATCGTCGACGACAAGGTGCAGATGGATGAAGATGATGTGTCGGGGGAGGATGCGTAGGTCGCTCGCCTTCGGGCGGCTCGACTGCCCCGGGGACTGCGCCGGCTGCGCCGTCTTGTGCCCGGGCTTCAGGAAGAAAAGGCGCGGGACAGATTCTTGCGCGCAGCTGGATTCGGCACGGGTCAGAATTCGGCGCGGCCGGGCGTGCGGGGGAAGGGAATGACATCGCGGATGTTCGCCATGCCCGTGGTGAACTGGATCAGCCGCTCGAAGCCGAGGCCGAAGCCTGCGTGCGGCACCGTGCCGTAGCGCCGCAAGTCGCGGTACCACCAGTACGGTTCGAGCGGCAGCCCCATCTCTTTGATGCGCTGATCGAGCACCTCGAGGCGCTCTTCGCGCTGGCTGCCGCCGATGATCTCGCCCATGCGCGGCACGAGGATGTCCATCGCGGCGACCGTCTTCTCATCGTCGTTCAGACGCATGTAGAACGCCTTGATCGACTTGGGATAGTCGGTGACGATGACCGGCTTCTTGTGGATCTCCTCCGTGAGATAGCGCTCGTGCTCGCTCTGCAGATCCGCCCCCCACTTCGGCTCGAACTCCCACTTCTTGCTTCTCGCGCCCTGCAACTCGCGGATGGCGTCGGTGTAGGTCAGGCGCACGAAGGGCGTCTCGATGACATGCCGCAGCGTGTCGATCGCCGTCTTGTCGATGCGCTCGGCGAAGAACTTCATGTCGTCGGCGCGCTCGTCGAGCACCACCGCGAAGAGGTACTTGAGCATCTCCTCCGCGAGATCCGCATCGCCCGCGAGGTCGCAGAAGGCGACCTCCGGCTCGATCATCCAGAATTCGGCGAGGTGGCGCGAGGTGTTGCTGTTCTCAGCCCGAAACGTCGGGCCGAAGGTGTAGACCTTCGACAGCGCGCAGCAGTACGTCTCCACGGAGAGTTGACCCGAGACGGTGAGATAGGCCTCGCGCCCGAAGAAGTCTTCCTTGAAGTCCACGCCCTGGCTTTCGCTGCGCGGCAGGTTCATCAGATCCAGCGTGCTGACGCGAAAGAGTTCGCCCGCGCCTTCGCAGTCCGAGGCGGTGATGATCGGCGTGTGCACGTAGTAGAAACCGCGATCGTGAAAGAACTTGTGGATGTGGTACGACAGGCAGTGCCGCACCCGCGCCACCGCACCGAAGGTGTTGGTGCGCGGCCGCAGGTGCGCCACCTCGCGCAGGTACTCGAAGGTATGCCGCTTCTGCTGCACGGGATACGTGTCGGGATTCTCCACGTCGCCGATGAGTTCGATCGACTCGGCCTGCAGTTCGACGTTCTGGCCCTTGCCCTGCGACTCGAC
>CAZZPX010000308.1:0-4712 GCA_964655955.1 uncultured Phycisphaerales bacterium
GCACGCAACCAGAAATTGCACGGCTCGTACCGCGTCGCTCGGCCGCCCGCAACCGTCGCATCCAGGCCCCGTCGGACGCCCAGCCCAGGGCCGCCGGCTATGACGACCCGAACGCCCACGGCCGCCGCGTCACCCCGAGAGCCGCCCGCGCGCCCGGGTGCGCCCGAAGGTTGTCGAGCGCCTGCGCGAAGTCGAGCGCGGGATCGATGCGCAGCAGGTGGGCCCGCCCGGCCTGCTTGGCGGACTCGATCGCGAGCCGCCGCCAGCGCTCGAGCTTGCCCTCGCCCGGCTCGACGACGCTGCGCTCGGTGCGCAAGGCCGCGAAGGAGGCGGCCCCGAGCTGGCTGAGCGCCTCGAGCATGCGATCGGCGCGCTCGCCCTTCGGCGCTGCGGCGCGCACGTGCACCGCCGGCCGCGGCGGCGCCTCCGTCTCTTCACGCAGCACGCGCACGAGCAGATCGCGCCGACCGGCCTGGAGCACTTCCGCGTCGAGGAGCCGCCCCTCGCCGTCGAAGAGCGTGACCGGCTCGCCTATGCGCAGCCGCTTCACGCGCAGGGCATGCATCGCCTCCGGACCGGTAATTCGCAGTCCATCTGCGGCGGTGTGGCAATTGTCGCGGATGTGAATCCAGTGTCGTCCCATGCTGGCCGATTCAAGTGAGCGGCATCGCGATCGCGCTGATGCGTACAGGCTGTTCTCGCGGCCCGGAAGGCAGCGTAGCAGCGCGGCGAGGTGCACGCCGTCTCGACAAAAGCCGAAACTCTCCTTGCAGCCCGCAGGGTGAGGGCGGAAGATGGTCGGTGATTGGTCCGATAGGAGCCCGCATGCCCGACGCGTCAACGACCAATCCGGCGAGGGAGACCGCCGAGGACGAAGCATCCGCCGCCTCCGGCGCGCGGGATGACCAACTCAACCTCGACGAACAGGTCGATGCGCTGATCGAGCGCGTCGAGCAGGCCGCCGCCCAGGTCGAGCGGACAGCGCGGGGCGAGCCGCCGACCCGATCCACGCCGCCTGCCCCGCCGCCGCCCGCCGAATCGCCGGCCGATGCGTCACTCGATGCCTTCGAGGATGTGGAGCGTGCGATCGCCGACGCGGAAGCCGTCGCCGAGGACGAAGTCGAGCACCTCGCCGCTGCCGATCAGCCCGAGGCCGGCGAAGACGCACAACTCGCCGAATCCGTCGATGAGATGGTCGCTGCCGCCGACACCGCCGAGGCGATGGAGGCCCTCGAGGACGACCTGGCCGAACCCGAAGCAGCGTCGCCACCGGGCGCCGCAGCCGACGCCTCACCCGAGGTCGACGCCCCGGCCCAGATCGACGCCGACGAAGCCGACTTCCACAGCGTGGACGAAGTGCTGGAAGCAGCGCCGGCTGCCGCTCCCTCCCACGCCGCGACGACCGACGACGAGTTCGAAGCTCCCGAATCCGTGCTCGAACAACAGGCGAAGACGGATGAAGCCGCCGATGCGCCCGCGGCAGCCGCGACTGAAGACGGGCACGATGACGAGGCGCTGGACTTCGAAACGGTCGAGCAGGCCACGTTCACACCGGAACCCGCCGAGGAGACCGGGGCAAGCACGCCGCAATCCGAAACTCCCGAGCAGGCTGCCAATACCCCTGAATCCGAGGCGCCCTCTGCGCCTGCACTTAACGAAGACACCTTCGCCGCGACGGAAGAGACCTCACAGCCCGAAGCGCTCGCGCAGGACAGCGCCGAGTTGGCGGAGAGTGACGCGGCGCCAACAGTCACGGCCGCTGAGCCGACCGTTGCTGCCGCTGCTGCCGAGACGGAGTCTCCCGCCGCACCTGCGCCGACATCCCAAGGGAAGTTCGCCACCTTCGTCCGGGCCGCCGCCCGGCGCGTCGGGCCGGTGCTGCAGCAGACCGCGACGAACCTGCCCGTCATGTGGAGCCGGGTCAGGCCGCGTCTCTACGCGCTGCTGCGCCTCTGCAACGCGCCCTACCACCGCCTCTCGCCACAGATGCGCGACTTTCTCGGCTGGGCGGCGCTGGTGACCGCCTTCGCAGCCTTGAGCGTCTGGATCATTGTCGTCTTCGTGCGCTGACTCCCTCGCCGGCGGGCTCCGTGCGCCGCCTCCCACGAGGCCGCAGCCAGCGCCGACCGGTACACTGTGCCTCGCGGACGAAACGAACGTCACGGCGGGGCCAGGCATGCAGGGCGCAGGCGCCAGTTCGACGGCGGGACTCACGCAGCAGCCGCTGCGCTTGAGCGGTTCGCTCGTCGCCTGCCTCGCCTTCATGGCGGGGCTCTGGGCTGGGCAAGCGGTGCACGCCGTCACGCTCTGGCTGTGGGTCGGCGGGGCGCTCAGCTTCGTCGTGGCGGCGCTTCTCACGCCGCGCCGCGCGACGTGGGGACGCATCGCGCTGGTGGCGCTGGCGCTGGTCGCGGCGGGGGCGGCGTGGCACGACCTGCGCCTCGAACGCCGACTGCGCAACAGCCTCGCCAACCTCCTCCCAGCAGAGGCGCTGACGCTCGTGCAGGTCGAAGGCCGCGTCGAACCCGAGCCGGTCGTCGGCAGCGCCCAGCAGGGACGCTTCGCTCGCTTCGCCTACCAAGGCGTCGCCACGCGCTTCACGCTGCGCGCCCGCGCGCTTGTCGGCCGGGACGGCGAGCGCGTGCCCGCCTCCGGTCGCCTCTGGGTGCGCGTCGATGAATCCGTCTACGAACTGAGCGGCGGCGACCTCGTGCAAGTGGTCGGCGTCTTCCACCCGCTGCCCCCGCCGGCCAATCCCGGCGAGGCCGACTCCGCCCGCGCAGCGCGGCAGTTCGACGTGGTCGGCCGCCTCACCGTCTCCAGTCGCGCCAGCGTGCGCCGCCTCCAGGCCGACGCGGAGGAGACGGAGGAGGAAGGCCCGGCTTGGGTGCGCGGGCTGGAACAGGCTCGCACGCGCTTCCGCCTCAGCGCCGCGCGCTGGCTCTACGCCGGGGCCTTCGACCTCAGCGACAGCGAAGCCCGCCGCGGCCAGTCGCTCGTCGCCGCCCTCGTGCTTGGCGAGCGTAGCGGCGAGTCGCAGGAAGTGACGGCCGCGTTTCGCCGCGTCGGCCTGGCGCACCTGCTCTCCATCTCGGGGCTGCACCTGGCGATTCTCGCGGCGGTTGTCGCCTTCCTCGCCCGCTGTCTCACCTCGTCGCGACGCGTCGAGATGTTCGTCGTGGCGCTCGTTGTGCTTGCCTATCTCTTTCTCGTCCCCGCCCGCATTCCCGTGGTGCGCGCCTCGATCATGGTGCTCGGCTTCATCGCCGCTGAACTCGCCGGCCGGCGCTACGATCGCCTCTCCGTGCTGGCGCTGATCGCGCTCCTGCTGCTGCTCTGGAGACCCCTCGAGCTCTGGTCGCCGGGCTTCCAGCTCAGCTTCGGGGTGGTGGCGGGGCTGATTGCGCTGGGCGAGCCGGCGCGCGTGCGCCTCTTCGGCGAACGCCCGAACCCCGATGCGCTGCGCGGCCTCGAGCGCCTCATCGAGGCCGGGAAGACCGCGCTCGCGGGGTCGCTGCTGGCGTGGCTGCTGGCGTCGCCCCTGGTGGCGTTCCACTTTCGCACGCTTTGTCCGCTGGCGGCGCTTGCCGGCCTCGCGGCCCTGCCGCTCGCCGGGGGCGTGCTCATCCTGGGCTACGCCAAGATCCTGACGGGCGCGCTCTGGCCAAGCCTCGGACAGATCCTCGGGCCGTTCCTCGCCCTCGCCGCCGAACTCACCGCCGATCTGGCGCTGCGTGTCGACCGTCTGCCGCTCGCCTCGGTTCCCACGCCGCTTCTCTCCGCGCGCTGGACGGCCTTCGCCACGGCTGCCGTGATCTACCTCGTGGTGCATCGACGTCCACAGCGCCGACTGGCGCTGGCCCTGCTCGTCGTCGCCACGGTCTGGATGTTCATCGGCTCCGCGCCGCCGCGCGACCTGCGCCGCAGTCCCGACGCACTTCTGCGACTCGACATGCTCAGCGTTGGTGATGGCGCGTGCAGCATCCTGCGCACGCGGCAGGGCGCCTACCTCTGGGACTGCGGCTCGGCGAACCTGCTCTCCGCGGGCGAGCGCATCATCGTCCCGGCGCTGCAGGCGCTCGGCGTCCACCGGCTCGACGGCGTCTTCCTCTCGCATCCGAATCTCGATCACTACTCGGCGTTGCTCGCGGTCGTCGAGGCTGTGCCCACGCGCGAGGTGTACGTGACGGAAGACTTCTTCGCGCGCGCCCGGGCCGAGCCCGCCGGGCCCATCGCCTACCTGCAGAAAGAACTGGACGAGCGCGGCGTGGCGATGCACCTGATCGTTGCGGGCTGGGCGCAGCCACTCGACGCCGCGGCCGCTGTGCGCGTCACCGCGCTGCATCCGCCGGCCGGCGCGCTCTACGAGCGCGCCAACGAAGGTTCGATCGTGCTGCGCGTGGATGCGGGGGGGCGCGCGCTGTTGCTGACCGGGGACGTGCAGCGGCAGGGGCTCGCCGCGCTGCGCGCCGCGCATCCGCACCTGCGCTGCGACGTCCTGGAACTGCCGCACCACGGCAGCGCCACGGAAGAGGCGGCGGCGTGGCTGGCGGCGCTCGACCCGACGCTGGTGCTGCAATCAACCAGCGCCCGCCGCAACCCGCACCAAACGGATGTCTTCTCGCCCCTGCTGCCGCAGCGCGCCTGGCGCGTGACCGCTCAGGAGGGAGCGGCCTGGGTCGAGATCACCAGGAGCGGTGAGATCCGCAGCG
>CAZZPX010000309.1:0-4711 GCA_964655955.1 uncultured Phycisphaerales bacterium
TCGACGATCGCCTCCAGCGTCGTGCCCGTGTGGTAGATCCGGTGGACGCCAGCGGCCAGCAGCGGCTTGACATCGTCCTGTGGAATAATGCCGCCCACATCGATGGGAATGTCCGGCCGGCCCAGGTCGCGGCAGAAGTTGATCAGCCGCGGCACCAGCACCATGTGGGAGTTGGACATCATGGAGACAGCCACCAGATCGCAATCCTCGTCGCGGGCGCCGATGGCGAGCGCCTGGGGCGTCTGCCAGAGCCCCGAGTAGATCACGTGGATGCCGCTGTCGCGCATGGCCCGGGCGATGACCTTGACGCCCCGGTCGTGGCCGTCGAGACCCATCTTGGCGAGCAGCACCCGCGGCCGATGGTCCAGATGGGCCATGCGATCCTTCTTCTCCATCTCGGTGGTCGGTTCGTGCGTTGCGGTCGCCATGCATCTCTCCGCGGCGTCGTGGTGGCTCTGGGCTGGCCCAAAAACGGGCGCACCAGCATAGCGGCTTTGGACGTCTTGTTCCCGCTCCGGCCGGAGTGCTCGTCGGCTCGCCTGCGTTGGCGCGCGGCAAAGCGCCGAGGCAGAGCCTCGCCTCGGCGCTGCGAATTTCGGAGTGATCGTTACGAGTGGAGCGGGCGTCTGCGGCGACGGGCGAATCCGGCGGCGCCGAGGCCGAGCACAGCCGCGCCGCCCGGTGCAGGCACGGCCTGGCCGATTGTGATCTCGAGCGTGCCCAGCAGAAGCGGTGCGTACTGACCTTCTTCGCCGTTGAAGTATGCGTGCATCGGCAGGTTGCCGTTGGTCAGGGCGGTAAACGAGAGGAAGCCGCTGTCTGCCAGTTCGAAGACGCCCACACCCTCGAACATCCGCCTGGAGAACGTGATGTCCTCCAGCAGTGCCGCTCCGAGCAACGCGGGCTGCACCCAGGAGTCGGTGTCATCGATCAGTTCGAGCAGGCTGATGCGGGCGCTCATCTCATTGCCGGCGCTGTCTGTGATGATGAGGTCATGGCCGCGCAAGGCTCCCACGCCGCCGAAAAGCGCCTGGTCGTTCGGCCCGCCTTGTCCCGCGGAGTGGTAGGAAGACAACTCGACCGAGAGTTCGAGCGAGACCGCATCATCGATGTAGACGCCCATGTGCGTCTGATCCGCCCAGCCGGCCCGCTGCACGCGGTAGCTGCGGCCGGGGATGCTGTCGAGGGCAAGCGACCCCGCCTCGAGCGATCCGTTGAAGGAGAGATGGCTGGCGTCCGTCGCGTCGTAATAGAAATCACCCAGCTCAGCGGCGGCGATTGAGCCAGCTGCGCCCAGGGCGAGCAAGGAGAACATCGTGGCGGCTTTGTTCGGCATGTCTGACTCCTCCGCCCGCCAGTGCGGGCGACTCGGGGCATCGTGTGGTGGCGATGAATGCTGAAGCTCGCCGCTGCTCCGGCGCCTTCGCGTACCTGCAACGTACGCCGAGTTGGCGCAGAGGCAATGACCGAGGGGGCAACGGGTGACTTCAGTAGTGCACCTGCCCGATCTGTGAGGTCTGTGACGACCGAGAACCTGGAGGCGGACGCAGAGGGCTCGTGCACCTTCACGGTGGCTGCTGATGCGCGGCGCACCGTCCCGGTGCGTCTCAGGCAGTCACGAGCGAAGGACGCGACGTTGCGAGCGCGAGCCGGAAAGCACTTGACGAACCGACGTTCGGGTGTATCTTGATTGATCGTTCAACAAATATGGCACCGACTACAGACACCAAAGACCGCATCCTCCAGGCCGCCGCCGACCTCTTCTGGCGGCAGGGGTATACCGCGACCGGCGTCGCCCAGATCCTCAAGGCCGCCGACGCCAAGAGCGGCAGCCTGTACTACTTCTTCCCCACCAAAGAGGATCTCCTTCTCGCCGTTCTCGAGCGCTACAAGGAGCTTCTCTGGCCGATCGTCATCCAGCCTGCTTTCGACCGCGTCAGCGATCCCGTCGAGCGCATCTTCGCCGTGCTCGACGGCTATCGCCGCATGCTCCTGGCCACCGAGTGCAGCAAGGGCTGTCCGATCGGCAACCTCGCCTTGGAACTCGCCGACACCCACCCAGCGGCTCGGAAGCTCATCGCGGAGAACTTCACCGGCTGGCGCCAGGCGATCGAGCGCTGTCTTGACGATGCCTCTGATCGCTTTCCGCAGGGAGCGGATCGCCAACAGCTCGCCGCCTACGTTCTCACCGTCATGGAGGGCGGGCTCATGCAGGCCAAGACGTATCGCAGCCTCGATCCCTTCGAGTCCGCCGTGGCGCAGCTTCGCGATCATATCGACCGACTCCTCGCCGCCGGCAGCTCTTGGACAGCGCCGCGCGGTTCGCACAACGACCTCACATCTCAAGACACCGATTCAGACAGGAACACAACATGATCAGCATTACAAAATGCCTTTGCGCTCTCGCCGCCTCCACGCTCTGTCTCGCCGCGCCGCTCTCGGCGGAAAGCGACGCCGGTCAGACGCTCACCTGGGACGCCACCATCGACGCGCCCGTCGAGAAAGTCTGGGACTACTTCGTTACGGAGGAAGGGCGGGAGGCGTGGATGGCGCCGGCCTCAAGCGTCGATCTGCGTCTCGGCGGCGCGGTCATTAGCGCCTACGAGGGCGAGGCGACGCTCGACAACCCCAAGAGCATCGTGCAGCGAATCCTCGCCTACGAGCCGATGCGCATGATCGCCATGCGCGTCGAGCGCGCGCCCGAGGGATTCCCCTTCGCGGAAGCTGTCACCAACTCCTGGGGCGTCATCACCTTTGACGAGATCTGGCCGGGGCGCACGCACGTGCGTCTGTCGTCGGTGGGCTGGCAGGAGGGCGGCGTCTGGGACGAGGCGAAGAAGTTCTTCGAGGCGGGCAACGCCTACCTGCTCGACGAGCTGAAGAAAGTCGCCTCTTCCGAGCAGCCTGCCGCCAGCGATGGAGATGCGCTCGAGGCGCTGCAATGGATGGTCGGCGGCGAGTGGACGCACGAATCGACCAGGCCCGATGGCAGCACCTTCCGCGTTCGTTCCGTCGTCGAGCACGCCCCCGACGGCGAGAGCCTCGTCAGCAAGGCCTGGCTGGGCGACGCAGACGGCATGTTCCTGCACGGCGACACGCAAATCTGGCGCGAACCCGCCTCAGGCGAGGTGCGCTTCCAGAACATCAATGAGCGCGGCGCACTCTCCCGCGGCGTGATGACCACGACCGGTCCTGAGACCGTCGTCTGGGACTGGCACCTCACGGAGCCGGATGGCACGTCGGCGCGCTTTCGCGTCGTGACGAAGCGCGAAGGCGAGGATGCGTATCGCTTCACGCTGAAGCGGTACATGCCGGATGACTCGCTGTCCGAGATGGTGAACATCGTGTATGAGCGCGTGGCGGAGGCGCCGGCCGAATTCAAGAAGGGGCTGGCGAACTGAAGAAGCCGGGGCGCGAGTGCTTCCGCAGGCGTGTCCACGGCGCGGAGCCCGCGCCGCGCCTTAATGGAAAAGGCCGCCCGATGTGCGGGCGGCCTTTGTTGAGTTGCGCGTGGAAACAGCTTCGCGTCGCGGCTCAGTCCACCTTGACGGCGGCGCCGGCTTCCTCGAGCTGCTCCTTGATCTTGTTGGCTTCGTCGGCAGGGACGCCTTCCTTGATCGCCTTGGGGGCGCTGTCCACCAGTTCCTTGGCTTCCTTGAGGCCCAGGCCCGTGATCTCGCGCACGACCTTGATCACCTGGATCTTCTTGTCGCCGGCGCCTTCGAGGATGACGTTGAAGGAGGTCTTCTCTTCCTCGGCCGCGGCCTCGCCGCCGCCGCCCGGACCGGCCATCATCACGGCGCCGCCGGCTGCCGCCTCGATGCCGTAGGTCTCCTTCATGTAGTCGCCCAGGTCGACCGCTTCCTTCAGCGTCAGCCCGGCCAGTTCGTCACCGAGCTTGCTGATCTTCGCGTCAAAGGTCTTCGCTTCCGCGGTGGCGGTTGCTTCGTCTGCCATGATTGTCGTTCTCCAAGCTGTGTGTCGGAGAGGCGGCTGAAACGCTCAGCCGTTTAACCCGCGTCGCGGGCCAGTCCAACACAGGACTTGCATGCAAATGGGTTGTCTGTCCAGCGAAACGCGGCACCCGCCGCGCCTCGGTCAGGCGCTCTTCTCGATCGCCTCGCCCTGCTCCAGCTTCTCCTCGATGGCCTTGACGATGCCCATGAGGCGACCGCCGGGGCCCTTTACCGCGCCGACCAGCTTGCGGGCCGGACTGAGGATGAGGGTGATGAGTTCGGCCTGGGCTTCCTCGCGGGTGGGGAACTTGCTGAGGCGCTTGACTTCCTCCGGGCCGAGGAATTGCGTGCCGTCCAGCACGGCGCCCTTGAGTTCCATCTTGTCGAACTGCTTGGCGAGATCGATCAGCTCGCGCGCCACCTCGACGACGGAGTTCCCGCCGTATACCAGGGCGCTGGGGCCCGTGAGCATCGGGTCGAGCGCCTCGAGGCTGGTCTCACGAAAGGCGCGGCGGGCGAGGGTGTTGGAGACCACCGTGACGTTGATCTCCTTCGCCATCAGTCCCAGGCGCAGGCGATTGTTGTCGTTGGCGCCGATGCCGCGAATGTTCACCAGCACCGCGTTCTCCACGTCGGCGAAACGGCGCTTGTACTGGGCCACGATCATGTCTTTGACTGGCTTGCTCATGCTCTGCCTCTCTCTTTAGCGCGCCACGATCACCGAGGGCGTCATCGTGCCGCTGATCGAGATCTTC
>CAZZPX010000310.1:0-4705 GCA_964655955.1 uncultured Phycisphaerales bacterium
GGCGAGGGCGAGGATCACGGAGCGCACCGTGTCGAAGTCGGCGGGGTAGCCGCCATGTCCCGGATAGCTCAGGTGCAGGCCGGACTCCATGCCGATGTACTGCCAGAGCACGTGCTCGCCGACCTCTTCGCGCAGGATCTGAAAGAGATCGACCATGCCCTCGAGCTGCCGCATCTGCTCGCGAGCGCGGGGCGCATCTGCGTCGGGCGCCAGGTGGAAGGCCTGGGCGTCGTAGCTTACGGGAATCCGTTCCGCGGCGCTGCTGTTCGCCTGGAAGGCAAAGTGCGAGTCGGTGTAGCTGAGCGAGACCGGAAGGTTGTCGGGTTCGTCGAAGGCGGAGGCGGCGAAAATCCGATCGCCGACTGACGGCTGGGTGGTGGCCAGCAGGCGCTCCGCCTCGCGTGCCTGGGCGCGTACGGCGAGCGTCAGCGCCTCGCCCCGTTGCCAGAAGAGACTGCTGTTGCCGTCGACGAGTTGCTGCAATTCTCGCTGGGCGGCTGCGATGAAGGCGTCGCGGGTCTCCGCCGACAGCCGCAGGCCGACCTGCCTGCCGCGCACCTGCGAGAAGCCCGTCACCAGTGCCAGAGGCAGAAGGGCTGTCGCGGTAAGCAGGGCAAGCAGTTTCCAGCGGATCTTCATGCGGGCGGTTCACCTGGAAGGGGTCTGCACAGTGTACGTCGGCGTGACGAGCGCAGCGCCGGCGAGCCCTCGCCGAACCCGCCGACGGGAGCCGCTCGGCTTCTGCTACCCTGAGCCGCGAACCTGCTGCAAGGCTCCATGGAGAACGCGCCGCGTGCACTTACTCGCCCTCGAACCGTACTTCGGCGGGAGCCACGCAGCGTTTCTGCGCGGCTGGAGCGAGCACAGCGCGCATCGCTTCACGCTGCTGACACTGCCCGCTCATGCCTGGAAGTGGCGGATGCGGCACGCGGCGGTCACCTTCGCCGAGGAGGCGGCCGGGCTGCTTCGCAGCGGCGAGCGCTTCGACGCCTGCTTCTGCTCGAGCATGCTCAACCTCGCTGAGTTCCGCGGTCTCGCCCCGCCTTCGCTCGCCCAACTCCCCGCGGTCTGCTACTTCCACGAGAATCAGCTCACCTATCCGGTGCGCTGCGAGCGTGAGCGTGATCTGCACTTCGGTTTCACCAACCTGACCAGCGCCCTTGCCGCGGAGGCGGTGTGGTTCAACTCAGCCTTTCATCGCGACGAGTTTCTCGAAGCGCTGGCGGCGCTCCTGGCGCGAATGCCCGACCGCGCGCCGCCGTGGGCGGCACAGCGGATTCGCGAGCGCGCGTCGGTGCAGCCGCCGGGGATCGAAGCGCCGATGCGGTCGCCGGCAGTCACTGACAGCGCTGGTTCACCCGAATCGTTGCGCATCCTCTGGGCGGCGCGCTGGGAGCACGACAAGAATCCCGAGGCGTTCTTTGCGGCAGTGCGCCTGCTGCGGCGGCGTGGGGTCCCGTTTCGCCTCTCCGTGATCGGCGAGCAGTTCGCGCAGTCGCCCCCGTGCTTCGCCTCGGCGCGCGAGGAGTTCTCCGGCGCGATCGAGCGCTGGGGTTATCAGCCGACGCGGGCGGCGTACCTCGCGGCGCTGGCGGAGGCGGATGTCTTCGTCTCCACGGCGGCGCACGAGTTTTTCGGCATCAGTGCCGTGGAGGCCGCGGCGAGCGGCTGCGTACCCGTGCTGCCGCGGCGCCTGGCCTATCCCGAAGTCTTCGCAGGAGTCGCCGGCTCAACCGCCGGGGCGTTCTTTTACGACGGGTTGGTCGAAGCACTTGCCGCGCGCCTCCAGGAGTTGAGCAGCCTGCGCGCCGAGGCGCGCGTGTGGCGCGAACTTGTCGAGCAGGCGCGCTGCTGCGCCGCGCAGTACGACTGGAGCGTACGCGCCGCTGCGCTCGATGCGGCGATCGGTGCCTTGTGAGGTGCGGGCGCGTGCCGGGCTTGCGCGAGCGGTCCACGGTTCAACCTCGTGCCGCTGCGCCCCGTTCGCTCACTCTCCCTCGAGCCTGCGGATGAAGTATGCAGTGTGCAGGAACTGATCCACGGTGACGCGCATCGGCACCCAGGTCGTCGACGAACCGTAGCCGGTGTCCGTTACATAGCGGTAGCCGCTCTTAGTGTGCACGCGCCGGCGCACGGTGATGTTCGAATAGGAGGTGGCGGGATAGCTGGTGATGCGCTCCTCTTCGCCGAGATACTTGACGCTGGCGATGGCGTAATCGGCGCCGATCTCGGCGGCGAACTTGGCGAGCGGCCCGGCCCGCGGGTCCAGCCGCCCCTCCTCGATGAACGAACTTGTCCCCAGGAGCACGATGTCATCGACGCCGACGGGCAGGCGCAGGGCCTTGACGAAGCGCTCGTCCTCCGCCCGCAGTTCCGCCTCGCTCCAGTCCTCGTAGGCGACGTCGCTGGCTGCGAGGCGCTGCGTGCGCTCCGCGAAGTACGCATCGAGGCGCTCCGGCTCGACGTAGCGCACCTCAGCCTGGGCGCGCGGCGAGAACTCCTGCTGCGCCAGAGAGGGCTCGGCGGCGAAATTCGCCCGCCAGGGGCTGGCGCAGCCACCGAGCCCGGCCAGGACGCCGATGCTGAACAAAGCTGCAGTCGTCGCGCGCATGCGTTTCGCCTTTCCGTGTGCCTCAGGAAGGATAGCGGGGCCGCGGCCCCCCGGCGCGATGCGCCCCGACACAGCGGCGGACGACACGACGCGGCGGGGAGACTAGTATTTCAGTCTGTGGCGGTTGGCACGGCGGGAATCCTGCCCGTGCCGCCGCGGGTTCGCAGCAATTGCTGCTAGTCGATGCGCAGACGGAGATCAGGCCATGAACGGACCAACCGGACTCATCGCAGTGTCGCTCCTCGCCACCGCGGCGCTCATGTTGGTGCTGAGCGGCTGCGAGCGCGGCGAGGACGACACGCAGCCCCAGCCCCAGTCGCCGACCCAGGAATCGGCCCTCGCCCCGGCCGCGGAGTACGATTTGTCGTCCGAGCCGCTGCAGCCGCAGTTCGGCGGCGAGATCGTGGCGCTGTCCGTCGAGGGAATGACGTGCAACGTCTGCGCCAATGCGGTGGGCAAGGCGCTCGTCGCCGTCGAAGGCGTGCGCAGCGGCCGGGTGTCGCTGGAGGGCAAGCGCGCCTGGGTCGAGGTTGATGCGGAGGCGGGCCCCAGCGCGCAGCGCCTCAGCGCAGCCGTTGCCGCGATTCCCAACGCGCACTACACCGCAGCGCCGCTCACGGATGTTGACCCGGTTGAGGCGGAATCGACCGACGGCTGATCCCACGCCGCCTGCAATAACACGAGAGGAAGGTCGCCTGATTGCGGCGCATCCGGCAGGTCAATCCCCGGATCCGATGTCAGCGCGCGCTCCTGCGGGCTCTAGGTGCCTCCGTAAAGGCACTGTCTAGAACGCGCAAATCGATTCATTCGCAGGAGCAAATCATGTTCTCTTACCGCCCCACGCATCTCTTTTCACTTGGCCTCCTTCTCCTTCCCGGCCTGGCGCAGGCCCAGCTCTACAGCCTCACCGACCTCGGCGACTTGCCGGGCGGTGTGAACTTCAGCGAGGCCTACGCCGTCAATAGTCACACCTACGTCGCCGGCACAAGCGCTGCGTCCGGCCCGGGCGGCTCCACGGGCCACCCGTTCACGTGGGATCCCAACAACCAGAACATGACGGATCTCGGCGTGCTCGATCCGAATAACGACTGGGGCGACGCCTCCGACATCAGCGACACCGGTTACGTCTCCGGCTGGGGCGGCTTCGGTACGGGCATTCGCGCCTTCCGCTGGGATGGCAGCAACGGCCTGATCAACCTCGGAGATCTGGCCGGCGGCATCGACCGCAGCTTCGCCAACGCAGTCAACAATGGGGGTTACGTCGCGGGCACAAGCAACGCTGCGGCCGGCGACCGCGCCTACGTCTGGAGTCCCGCCACCCAGCAGATGACCGACCTCGGCGACTTGCCCGGCGGCGGCACCGAGAGCTACGGCTACGACATCAACAACAACGGTTTCGTCGCGGGCTACGCCGACGCCGCCACGGGCGAGCGCGGTTTCATCTGGGATCCGAACACCCAGCAGATGACCGACCTTGGCGATCTGCCCGGCGGCGCCGACAAGAGCCGCGCGTATGCGCTCAATGACGGCAAGTACGTCGTGGGCGAGAGCTGGGTCGCGAGCGGCGTGCACGCCTTCCTCTGGAACCCGAACTCACTTCTCCTGCACGACCTCGGCGATCTGCCCGGCGGCCAGGATTCGAGCGTCGCCTACGGCCTGAACTCCTCCAACTTCACTGTCGGCATGTCCTGGGGAAGCAACGGCAAGGCCGCTTTCCTCTGGACGCCCGTCGGCGGCATGATCGATCTCAACAACCACCTCGACAGCAGCGGCAACGGTTGGTACCTCGACTACGCCTACGGCATCAACGACAACGGCGATATCGTCGGCTACGGCACGGATCCCAACGGCGATACGCACGGCTACCTGCTGCGCCTCGTCCCCGCGCCGTCGAGCGGGCTCTTCGTCGGCCTCGGCCTCTTCGCGACGCGCCGGCGCCGAAAGCGATCAACTGCCACGGCAGAATGCAGCGACGTGAACCAACGCGGGGTCTCCACGAAGCGCACCGGCGCCGCCTCCCTCGCCGCCGCTTCACTGCTCGCCCTCGCCTCGGCCGCCTCCGCGCAGCTCTACACGCTCTTTGATCTTGGCGAT
>CAZZPX010000311.1:0-4702 GCA_964655955.1 uncultured Phycisphaerales bacterium
CGCCACGATGCAGCACTGTTGCCGCGGTCTGTTCCTGCTGATCTGGCTGGGCTTCATTGCGCTGCTGGCCGGCCTGCGCGAGATGGATCTGCATGTTGTGCTGAACCCAGGCAACGTCCATCTCCTGGGGCTGGCTCCCGAGCAGGCAGTACGCTTCCGCGCCGACTGGTGGCTCAGCGGCGATACATCCATCGCCCTTCGGTTGATCTGGGGGACCGTCCTGGCCCTGCTCGGTGCAGCCGTGTTCGTCCCCTTCGTGCTCGCACGCTATCCCTGGCCGAGACGACTTCGCGAAGGCGCGGCATTTCCCTGGCTTATTGTCGGCGGCTTCTCCTGCCTCGGTTTCGCCTTCCTGCTGGACGATGCCATCGGCAGACCTCTGCGCAAGCGAGGCATTGTCGGCCTCGGCCTGGCGGAAGAACTCGTGGAATTCGTCGGCGAATTCCTCATCCTTTCGGCGGTCGCGCTCCTCGCGGCCGGGCGGGTGAACCTGGGACTGCCCGCGAACGCCCCGCGGTCCGCCTTACAGGCGCCCCCACCACAGGCTTGAGGTGTACACCGCCGCCGCGGCGCAGAGGCTCACCGTTCCGCAGATGATCCCCAGCCAGCATAATCGCCTGCCGCGCAGGTCCGGCCGCTCACGCAACTGCCGCAGGCCCAGCACGCCGGTGACGATCGCCGCCGCGCCAGGCAAGATCAGCACCGCATCCGGGAGGCTCAGCAGGCCAAGGAACCCCGACGCCAGGGCGTACCCGCTGCGCTCGCGGCACCAGGCGCCGAAGCGCTCGCCCCAGCCCTGGCGGTCCTGTCGCTCTCTGCCGATCATCCTCGCCGAACACTCCTCGCGCTGCCCAGCGCGTTCGTATCGCCCATCCTAGTATCCGCCCATGCTGATCGCCTCGCGCAGAGGATTGATCAGGTGCGGCAGGACCCGCTCCTCCGCGAGTCGCTCCGCGTGCTGCCTCAGCAGGTCGAACGTCGACAGCAGATCCTCCGGCGCCTGCACCTCCCCGTAGCGGCGCACCGTCAGATACACGCTGATCGGCTCGTCGCCGTATTCGCCCGCCCGCACCTCCCGCGTCGGCGTGCGCGTCTTCACCTCGAAGTACGCCTGCAGGTCGCAGGCTTCGCTGAGGCTCATCCCCAGGAACGGCTGGACGTCGAGCGGCTGCGCCCCCTGCTGATCGATCAGTTTCCCGACCGCCGTCTCGCGCAGGAGCGCTTCATACACGATGGCGTCGTGGTTGCCGCGCGCCTCGAGGTCGAAGCCGAACATGAGTTCGACATAGTCGACATCGAGCGGACTGATGGAGAGAAAGAAGGGGCAGATCTCCAGCAGCAGGCGGTGCAAGGTGTAGGCGTCCTGGAGCGAATCGGGATTGACCCAGCCGCTCTTGATCGCCGTCTGCCGCAGCCCCAGCCAGGCGTATTCGCCGTCCCTGGTCGCGCTTTCCAGGGCGAGTTCGCCCTCGTAGCGGCGGAAGCGGTCGAGCTGTGGAATGGTCTTGCGGATGCGATCGAAGAGATCCAGCACCGTCTCTCGCGCGGTGGGCAGGTCCATCTTGAGGGCGAACTTCTGGTTGATGTAGAAGTCGGTGCAGAGTGCGCCGTAGCTGGTCGCCATGGCTGATCCTTCCATCCGCTGAGCCGTGCTCGTCCCAGCCAGCATATCGCCACCCAGGCTGCGCTGTGACCGCTGACGCCCTCTTCTTTCTGCCCGTCCAGTTCCGCGGCGGCTCAGTCTTTCCGCCGACCCCGCCTGATCCACGACGTCTGGCAGCGCGGCGGACAACCGGTCCGCGCGCTCGTCGACACCCTTTCCGCGCCGCGATACCTTCGATCGCCATGGCAATGCCCTCCGAACCCGTCCTGTATCTGCCTTGGGTCGGCATGCTGATCGGCGCCGGCTGCCTGTGGGGCGCGATGCACGCGCTGCGACTGTGTCGCCTCCTCGCCGACACGCCCACCTGCAAGACGAGCGGCGTCTTCATCGGGCTGGTCGAAGTCAAAGGCACGGCGGAAGCCGAACGGCCGCTCGTCGCTGAACTCTCCGGGTCGCGCTGCGTGCACTATGCGTGGTACGCGCAGGAGCACTGGTCGCGCACGGTCACGGAGACCTACCGCGATGCCAAGGGGAAGACGCAGACGCGGACGCGGCGCGAGAGCGGCTGGACGCGAGTGGCCGGCGGCGAGGCGACGATCCCGTTCTACCTCCAGGACGACACCGGAGCGATTCGCATCGTGCCGGACGGTGCGCGGATGGAGTCGCTGCCGACGTTTTCCGCCATTTGCACGCCGGCCGATCCGCTCTACTACGCCAAGGCCCCCCGGCACGCCATCGCCCATTCGGATCACAAGCGGCAGTTCATCGAGTCGTCGATCCCGCTGCACGCGCCGCTGTACGTGATGGGCAAGGCGCGGGAGCGAAAGGACGCCGTCGCCGTTGAGATCGCCCACGACCCGGACGCCCCGCTCTACCTCATCTCGACGCGCACCGAGGAGTCGATCGGGCGGGGCAAGACGGCGGTGGCCTGGGTGCTGGCAATTCTGGGTGGTTCGTGCGTCGCCGGCGGCTGGATCGCGCCCGACGCCATCCTGCGCGACGAACTCGACCTGCCGGTGCTTGTCCTCGCGCTCGGCGGTTTCTGCGCTGTCTGGTCGCTCTGCTGGCTGTGGACGGCGTACAACAGCCTGCTTCGCCTGCATCGCTGCGTCGATCAGGCCTGGGCCAATGTCGACGTGGAGTTGCAGCGACGCAGCGACCTCATCCCGCGGCTCGTCAGCGTCGTCACCGGCCTGCGCGGTCACGAAAGCAGCGTGCAGACGCAACTCGCGCAGCTGCGCAGGCAGCTCGCGGCCACCGCGCCCGGCCGGCCCGGTCCCGATCCGCAGGCCTGCCTGCCGCGGCTCATCGCCATCGCGGAGGCGTACCCCGAGCTTCAATCCAACAAGGCGTTTCTCAGTCTTCAGCACGAACTCAGCCGCACCGAAGAGCGCATCGCCCTGGCGCGGTCGTACTACAACGAAGTCGCCACGTTCTGCAACATTCGCCAGCGCATCATCCCGGATCGCTTCGTCGCGGCGCTGGCGCGGCTCACGCCCCGGCCGCTGATGGAAGCGAGCGGCTTTGCGCGTGCGCCCGTCGACGTCACATTCGCGCGGTAGCGTCGCCGCCAGCCACCCTCCCTCGATCGCCTCACGATGTTGTTTGCTTCAGGCCGTACTTCTTGATCTTGTTGTAGACCGTGACGCGATCGATCTCGAGGACCTTCGCGGCTTGCGTGATGTTCCAGTCGGTTCGCTGCAGCACGTCCGCGATGTGCTGGCGCTCCACCTGCTCGAGCGATTCGCCGAGGCGCCGCGCCGGACCGCGCGCGGAGCGCAGCGGCAGATCCTCCGCCTGGATCGCGGGCGGCCTGCCCACCACCATCGCGCGCTCGATGGCGTTGCTCAGTTCGCGCACGTTCCCCGGCCAGTCGTAGTCTTTCAAGAGCGCCATCGCCTCGGGGCTGATCTGCGTGATGCGCTTGTCCATCTGCTGCGCCAGGCGGCGCACGAAGTGCTCAGCGAGCAGCGGAATGTCGCTGCGCCGCGCCCGCAGCGGCGGCGCCTCGATGGTGAAGACGTTGATGCGATAATAGAAGTCCTCGCGGAAGCGGCCTTGCTCGATCGCCTCCTCGAGATTCTCATTGGTGGCGCAGATCACGCGAAAGTCGACCTGCACCGGCTCCGAACCTCCCACGCGGGTGAACTCCTTGGTTTCGATTGCGCGCAGCAACTCCACCTGCATCTTCATGCTGATGGCGCCGATCTCGTCGAGGAAGAGCGTGCCGCCGTTCGCCAGTTCCAGCTTGCCGCGGCGGCGCTGCTCGGCCCCGGTGAACGCGCCTTTCTCGTGGCCGAAGAGTTCGCTGCTGAGCAGCGTTTCGGGAATCGCACCGCAGTTGACGGGGACGATGGGCATGTAGCGGCGCTTGCTGTTGGCGTGAACGGCGCGGGCGATGAGTTCCTTGCCCGTGCCGCTCTCCCCCTGCACGAGCACCGTCGCGTCGGTCTGGGCCACGTGCTGCACGAGTTCGAGCACCTTGCGCAGGGCCGGGCTCTCGCCCACGATGTCATCGACGCTGACCATTTCGTCGATCGTCTCGCGCAGTTGCGTGTTCTCGCGCTTGAGGCGCTGCTGTTCGAGGGCGCGGTTGACCAGGTGGCTGATCTCGTCCGGATCGATGGGTTTGGTCACGTAGTCGAAGGCGCCGTTCTTGAGCGCCTTCACCGCCGTCTCCGCCGTGGCGTAGGCGGTGATGATGATGACGGCGGTTTCGGGATTCTTTTTGTTGATGCGCTCCTGCAGTTGCAGGCCGTCCATCCCCGGCATCTTGATGTCGACGAGCGCGACATTGATGCGCGTGTCCTCGAGAATGCTGAGCGCCTTTTCGGCGCTCTCGGCCGCGTAGACGTCGTACTCCTTGCGAAACCAGTTGTAGAGCGAATCGCGAATGGAGAACTCGTCATCGACGATCAGGATGCCGGCTTCCTTCTTGGCCACGTCGGGGTGTCTCCTGGGCGCGGTGTCGCCGCGCTCCGTCACGAAAGGGCGACCGTCGCCGGATCACCGGCAGCGGCGTCGAGGCGCTCCGCCTGCACGCGGGGTAAGTGAATGAAGAACGTGGTGCCCCGGCCGGGCTCCGATTCGACGTCGATC
>CAZZPX010000312.1:0-4699 GCA_964655955.1 uncultured Phycisphaerales bacterium
GCATCGCCCTGGGCGTCATCGCCATCCAGAGCATCATCGTCGTCACCCATGTCGTCGTCATCCTCCGGGCTGCCGTGCGCCAGTTCGCCATTGGGGTGGATGGCGATCTCGATCTCCCGGCCTCCCATGTGAAATTCGGCCTCGTAAAGCACCACGACGCCTTCGATGACGATCTCCTCGATCTCCTCGGCCTGGTGATCGCCGAGCGCCTGCTGCAGCGTCTGCGCGACGGACTGGGGAAGCTGATCCCAGGTGAGCGTCCGTTCGAGGAGCGGCTCGTCGGCAAGAGCGCCGCCGCAGCCGCACAGCAGTGCCGCGGTCAATGCGAGTCGGGTCATCGGGCGGGGGGACATGGTCGGATCCTTTCTTGCGGTCGCGGGGCGACTGCTCACGGACCGTCCGTTCGGCGTGCTCCGCTGCGTGCCACGATGCACAACTGTACCGGCCCGAACGCACCGGATCATGACGTTTGGATTACGCCTCTTGGCGAGCGGGACGCGGCGAGGCGGCGGCGCGGTACGCTTGTGCGGCCCCGGAACGACGCCTGCGAGGATCGCCTAGTGCATCTGCTCCTGGTCGAAGACAGCAAGCGCCTTCAGGAAAGCCTCGGCGCGGGTTTGCGCCGCAGCGGCTACGCCGTCGACATCGCGGGCGACGGCGAATCCGGCCTGCGCTACGCCCGCCACAATCCCTACGACGTGATCATCCTCGACCTCATGCTGCCGGTGCTGGACGGCCTGACGGTGCTGCGGCAACTTCGCGCGGAGGGCAATGACACCAATGTGCTCGTCCTGACCGCACGCCGCGCCGTCGAACAGCGCGTCCAGGGGCTGCGCGAAGGTGCGGATGACTACCTCGGCAAGCCCTTCGCCTTCGACGAACTGCTCGCGCGGATCGAAGCGCTGGTGCGGCGACGCTACCAGGAGAAGAGCCCGGTGCTGCGTGTCGGACCGCTCGCTCTCGACACGGCTGCCCGCATCGTGCAGCGCGGCGGCGAGGATGTGCAACTCTCGCGCCGCGAATATGCGCTGCTCGAGTATCTCACCTTTCGCAAGGGAGAGATCGTGTCGCGCGAGCAGATCGAGGATCACCTGTACGGCGAGCGCGACTTTCCCATGAGCAACGCCGTCGATCGCCTCGTCTGCTCGCTGCGCAAGAAGATCGAAGCGCCCGGGGAGGCGCCGCTGCTGCGGACGCGGCGGGGCCTGGGGTACATGCTGGATGAACCCGAGCCATGATGACCATCCGCACGCGACTGCTCGCCTTTCTCGTGCCCGCCCTGTTGCTCGCGCTGGTGGCGGGTGGGACGGCGACGTACCTGATCGCGCGGGCGAATCTGCTGCGCCAGCTCGATGCGGCGGTGGCGGCGCGGGCGGAAGCCCTCGCCTCGCTCGTCACCTTCGATGAGGACCACTTCGAGTTCGAATTCGACGAAGCCCAGGAGCGAGACCTGGGCGAGGTATACTTCGAGTTCCGCGCCGAGGACGGTGCGGTGCTGCGGCGCTCCCGGTCGGTGCGCGGCGAGGCGCTGCCTGTGGCGGACGAGGGTCGCGCGCACATGTCGTTTGCGGATGCGCGTCTGCCGGACGGGAGGCGCGGGCGCGGCGGGGTTCTGACCTTTCAGCCGCGACTGGACGACCCCGCGGAACTGGCGGACCAGACCGCGGTAACACCGCCGCCGCTCGTTGTGGCGGTCGCCGTGCAGCGTGGCGAGACGGACCGGGCGCTGGCGGCCCTGCGCGCCACGCTGATGCTCGTCGGTGCGGGGCTGGGCGTTGCCTGCCTGCTGCTGGTCGGCATCGGCTCGCGCTGGGCGCTGCGGCCGCTGCGCGACCTGCGCAAGACAGTCGGAGCGATCGACGCTGAGCGCTCCAACGTCCGCGTCGACTCGCGCCGCGTTCCCGCCGAACTGCGGCCGGTCTACGAGGAACTCAACGCCATGCTCGAGCGCATCGAAAGGGCGCTGGAGCGTGAGCGGACGTTCGCCGACGCCACCGCCCACGAACTGCGCATGCCGCTCACGGAACTGCGCGCGGCGGCGGAGGTGGCGCTGCGCTTCCCTGACGCTGAGCGCAACGAAGCGGCGCTCGCCGAGGTGCTGCAGATCGGCGGGGAGATGCAGCGCCTGGTCGAGGCGCTGCTCACGATCAGCCGCGGCCGGGCCGGCGACGGCGGCGAACGCGAAGCAGCGACGCGCCTGGCGCCGATCGTCGAGGCGCTGCGGAGCGGCTGCGCTGAACGCCTGGCGGACAAGGCGCTGACGCTCACGCTCAACGTGCGGGAGGAGGCGGAATTGCCCGCCCCGCCCGGCGTCGTGGAGATCGTGCTGCGCAACCTGCTCGACAACGCCATCGCCTACACCCCCGCGGGAGGCAGCATCACCATCGATGCGCCCGCGGCAGGACCCGACTCGATCGCGATCGAGAACGGCCCGATCGAGTTGCGGCAGCGCGACCTGCCGCATCTCTTCGATCCGTTCTGGCGGCAGGACGAAGCTCGCTCGGATCGACGCCACGTCGGCCTCGGCCTGACCGTCGTCGAACGCCTCGCGGCTGCGGCGGGTCTGCGCGTCGAGGCGCGCCTGGAGAACGAACGCCTGAGGCTGCTGCTCGTCACCGGCCCGTAACCCTGCCGCGGCGAGGCCTTCAGCGCCCGGGCAACTGGACGCCGCGGAACATGAAGAACGCCGCCGCCACCAGGCACAGCCCCGCCCAGAGAAAGTCGAGCGTGAGCTTCTCGCGCATGTACACCACGCAGAAGACCGCGAACACCACCATGGTGATGATCTCCTGCATCACCTTGAGCTGCGGCAGGGAGTACACCGCGAAGCCCAGGCGATTGGCCGGCACCTGCAGGCAGTACTCGAAGAGCGCCACGCCCCAGCTCACGACGATCGCGACGAGCACTGGCCTCTCGCGCAGATCGCGCAGATGCCCGTACCAGGCGTAGGTCATGAAGAGGTTCGAGCCGACGAGCAGCAACACCGGCTGGAGAAGACGCATCATGTAAGGCGACTCCGGACGCCGCGGCAGACCAGCACCTCCGGCTGCGCGCCAAGCGGCGGGATTATCGCAGGTCGCCGCGCCCTTCGCCTCGCGCTTCCTCAAAGCTGCGAGAAGGTGAGGCCGAAGCGGTCACACAGGCCTGGCACGCTGCCAAAGTCCATATCGAGCTTGTACTTCTCGTTGATCTCGGCAAACTTCTCGAGATCGCCCCAGCTTGCCGCCACCTCTCGGAAGAAGTTCTCAAATCCCGCGGGGGAGATGATCTCGATGATTTCGCAGGGCGAGTCGTCGGGATTCCAGAACGTGTGCCATTGCCGCCGCGGCTTGAAGACCCAGCTTCCGGTCTCGGCGGTGACGACCTCGTCCCCCAGCAGCGCCCCGAGCCGCCCGCGCAGCACGAACGACAACTCGTCCTCGTTGTGGTGATAGTGCAGCGGCGCTGCGAGGGCGTGCGGCGCGATGGGGTGATGCACGATCGCGAAGCGCTGCTCCGTGTCGCCGCCGTTCACTTTCCAGTTCACGCCCAACCCGCCGAAGTCGAATGATTCAGGTTGATCGGGCCTGACGATTCGCGTGCTCGTTGTCTGCATGGGCTGCTCCTGTCTCTCAGTCTCACGCCGCTCTTGGCGCAGAAGATCGGCCGGTGGTGCCAGGTAATCCCCTCTTTCGGCTCTTCGAGGCGGCATGTCCCGGGGCCCGCCAAAGAACGAATCGGCAATCCCCCGCCTCGCTTCTCTCGTCAAGCGACGCTAGGCTTGCCGGACTTCGCGCTGCACTCCGATGTGGACGCCGCTGCGGGCGCACGGCAGGTGCGTCATGAGTTCCGAGGCCGTACGACCGCACCCTGTTTCGTCGGTCGACGCTTTACTAACGAGACCACGACCCCATGACCACCATCTCTCGACCCCAAGGCCGGGTCCGCAGCGCCGCCAGACCAGCCTCTTCCTCGAGCAGCGCGCCTTCGCTCAGGCTGCGCCTGGTGAATCTCGCAGCCGTCGCCATCCCCTTTGCCGGGCTCGTGACCGGCATCGCTCTGCTGTGGGGCGTCGCCTTCAACTGGGTGCACCTGTTCGTCCTCGCCGCCATGTACCTTGTTTCCGCAGCGGGTATTGCCGTCGGCTATCACCGCTATTTCACCCATCGCAGCTTCAAGACCTCGCGACCCGTCGCCGCGATCCTCGCCATCTTCGGATCCATGGCTGCGGAAGGGTCGATCATGCAGTGGGCGGCCCTGCATCGCCGCCACCACCAGCACAGCGACAGCCACGACGACCCGCACTCGCCGCACACGCACGGAGCAGGCCTGTGGAACATGCTCCAGGGCCTGTGGCACGCACACATCGGCTGGCTCTTCCACGCCCGGCCGCAGGGCCTGGCGCGCTATGTCGAGGATCTCCGCCGCGATCCCCTGGTGCGCTGGATGAGCCGACTCTTTCCCGTCTGGCTCTTTCTTGGGCTAGTCGTCCCGGCCGTGCTCGGCGGGGTGCTGACCTTGACCTGGTCGGGGGTGCTGCTCGGCTTCATCTGGGGCGGGCTGGTGCGGATCTTCCTGGTGCACCACGTCACCTGGAGCGTCAACTCCGTCTGCCACATCTGGGGCACGCGCCCCTTCGAAAGCCACGATGAGAGCCGCAACAACGCCGTCTTCGGCGTGCTCGCACTCGGCGAAGGCTGGCACAACAACCACCACGCCT
>CAZZPX010000313.1:0-4666 GCA_964655955.1 uncultured Phycisphaerales bacterium
TCCTCGACCTTGGTGCGCATCTGCGAGACGAGCGTCTGCAGCTCGGCTTGGAGGCGCTTGAGTTCTTCGTTCATGACGTGGTTCTCCCTAGTAGCGCCTTGGCGTCGGCGAGGACGGCGGTCAGAGCGTCGTCTACTTCCGTGCCAGGGGCCGGGCGGGGGGCGGAGCCGCGCACGGTTGCGGCTAGCATACTCTTCATGTCGCGTAGTGTGTTCAGCACCTCAGACTGCTGCTGGCGCGCGTCTAGGGCGGCGCGTAGCTCGTCCAGTGTTGCGGTGAGGCTTGCGGCCCACGCCGGCGGGTCAGCGGCGCGCACTTCGGTGAGCACCGCGTCTTCGTTGGCGGGGAAGGTGACCATGCTGTACTCCCACAACTTGACTTCGCGGATGACCTGCGCGTTGCGTTCCTCGTCGTAGTAGGTGCTTGGTTGCCCGTCGGCGGCGAAGCGGGGCAAGGAGAAGCCGATGCTGAGGCCGCCGAGGATGTTTTTCTTGGCGAGCGCCCACGCTTCGCGGGCGCGTTCGACGTCCATGACTAGCTCGGCCCTGATCTTGAGGCCGCGCTCGTCTTCCTCGAGGCTGAGGGTGGCGCCGATGGGCGCGTAGGCGTCGTGCTGCCAGAGGACTGGTACGGGTGCGCCCTTCGCCTTCCACGCTTGGATGGTGCGGGTGAAGGCGCCGGGCGCTATGACGTCGCCGTAGCTGTCGATCACGTCGAACACCGAGGCGTACCCTTCGATGATTCCTTCGGTGTCGTCCTCGGTCTTGGCGAGGGTGAAGTCGTAGCTCTTGCGGATGCGGGCACCTGCGAGGTGCGCGGGGAGGTGCGACGCGGCTTTGGTCATGTTGCCTCACTGTAGCGCTCTGAGCACCTGCACTGAATCGTGTTGCTCGCGGAGCCGGCGGGGTCGCCGGGGTACATGAGTTCTTCGTCTCCTACTAGGTAGGGGTGGTCGATGGGTACCGTCTGCCCGTTGGCGTGCCGGTGCGCGTCGCGGGTGCGGTCGTCGGTGACGGTGGCGAGCCAGGTCTTCGTGAGGTTGAGGCCGGTGGCTTTGGCGGCTTGCTGCCCTCCGAAGTTGGTGGCGCGGATCGTCTGGGTGCGCGCGATGACGGTGCTGCGGTTGGGGATGATCTCGTCTAGATACAGCGCGTCGAGCTCGTCTGCGATCTCGGGGATGCTGAGGCCGGTGCGGGCGCCGGCGGCGACGACCTCGCTGACGCGGCGGAGGGTGGTTGCGGCGATCTCGCCGCGGAGGGCGGCGACGTGCGCTATCGCGAAGTCCACCGTCTGCTGGAAGTAGATGCCGAAGAGTTCAAGGAAGAGCGCTAGCGGGCTGCCGGACGGGAGTTGCTTGCCGGCGGGCGCGCCGGGGAGCGCCTTGAAGTCGTGTTCGGTGAGGGCGTGGTCGGCGCCGTCAGCGGCTATGGCGAGCCACTGTGTGAGGAGGGTGGCGAAGGTGTCGCGGGTGCTCTCCTCAGCGGCGGCTGTGAGGGCGGCGGCGTCGGTGGCTTGCGCTGCGCGGCCGGCTAGCGCCTCGCGTTCTTCGTTGAAGCGGGCGGCGATCCAGCGGTTGAGGTTCTCCTCCCACGCTAGCTGTAGGCCGATGCGTTGGGTGGCGTAGTAGTCGTCGTCGATGTCGCGCACCTTGCGGCGGCGTTCCTCCGCCGGCGCGGCCGCGTCGGGGAGGACGGCGGGGGCGGCTAGGCGGCGACCTAGTAGCTCGTCGGTGAAGAGGTTGCCTCGTTCGTCGTCCACCTCGTCGAAGCCGACCATGACGCGAGCCTCGTTACGGGTGAGGATCCCGGAGCGCCACCCGGTGCTGCTGCGGTTCCAGAGCGAGTCTTCGTCCTCGTTGAGGGCGGGGAAGGCGTCTCGATCGTACGCGAGGCGTAGGCGGCCGGGGTACGCGGGTGCCAGCCACTCGTTGAACTCTCCGACGAGCATGTCGAGGAACGGGAGGATGATGTTGATGGCGAGGGCGCGTTGCGCTTGCCGTTGGTTCTCGAAGGTGCCTACTTGCAGGCCGGTGAGGACGGGGTGGACGCCGTACGCGGCGTGAATCTGGCGGGCTGCGTCTTGCTGCCCGGCGAGGAAGTCTAGGTCTTTGGGGTTGATGCCTAGCTCCTGCCAGGTGACGCCGCCCTCGAGGATGATCGGGGTGCCGCGGTGCCGGGTGGTCACGGCGTCGCGCACCTCGGCTTTGAAGCGCTCGAACTCGGCGTCGCTCAGGCGGCCTTCGCTGACCCAC
Organism: uncultured Phycisphaerales bacterium; assembly: GCA_964655955.1. GTDB lineage: Bacteria > Planctomycetota > Phycisphaerae > Phycisphaerales > JAGLTS01 > CAZZPX01. The sequence goes on from CAZZPX010000313.1 coordinate 2,252, forward strand.
GCTCCGCTAGGGCGGGCGCCGTTCTGGATGAGGGCTAGGTTGTGCGCTTGCCCGGCGTTGAATACGTCCACGCCGCGCGCGGCGGCTTGGATGGGGCTGAGGCCGTACCAGTCGTCTAGCGGCGCCCACGTCTTGAGGTGCTTGATCTGCCACCGCTCGAAGGTGTGGCGGCGGCCGCCTACCTCGTACTCGTACCCGCGGATGCGGTTGTCGAGGTCGGGGATGACGCGCATACGGTCGGGCCGTTTGACCCACAACTCGGCGGGTGGGCGGTTCTCGACGCCGACTCGTTCGACGTACGTGTTGCCGCTGGTGAGCCAGAAGCCCATAGCGGCCTCTAGGAAGGCGGCGCCGGCTTGCTCTTCGTTGGGGCGGTTGAGGAGGTCGAGGAGGGGGTGCGTCTCGACTTCGTTGTCGCCGTTGAATAGCAGCCAGCGGGTGAGGCGTATGACGCGCACCTGCTCCTGAACGCAAGCGTAGACCCAGACGGCGTGCTCGTAACCTTCTTGGATGAGGCGGTCGAAGCGTTGCGGCGTCCAGACGGCTTGGCTGCCGTTGACGGCTTGCACTTCGATTCGGCTGACGGCTGAGGCGCGTCGGCTTGGGGGTAGGCGGAGGGCGCGCCTGATGGTGTTGATCACCCGAGGCTCCTTACGCGCGGCGCTCTGCTCGGCGGCCGGTACACGGCCAATCCTAGCGCGTCGGCGTGGTCGGGGCTTCTGCCGAGGCGTTCCTTCATCTTCTCCTTCTCGATGACTACGTACCGGCCTCGAGCGTCGAAGGTGTAGGTGCTGGCGATCATGTCTTCGCGCGTCTCGTCGTGTGGTGGGTAGGCGCCGCCCTCGTTCAGCCAGGTGGCGAGCGCGAACCATACTTGGTCGCGGAGGCCGCGGTACGCCTCGTCGGTGGCTGACTCGGCGACGTTGATGGCGTTCACGTCGAGGCCGGGGCGGTGCTTGAGGAGGTCGTACGCACCGGCGCCGATGCCGATGACGTCGATGTTGACGATCGGGTGTTCGCCGGGGCGGGCGTGCCTCGCGGCTGCGGTCAGGACGAGTTGTTCGACGGCTTGGCTGTCGGTGCCGCGCGCGGCTATGGGTTGCTCCGCTCGTTTGCCGCGTACGGGGTAGATGACGGTTTGGTCGTCGCCGCTGCGCGCCACGTCCACGCCTAGGGTGAGGGTGCCGTCGCCGATGGTGGCGTGCCAGCGTTCCTCAGCCGCTTGCGCGAGGGCGAGGGTGATGACGCTGTTGGCGCCGCCGGCGGCGAACTCGCCGTCTACGTGAATCTGGACGAAGGGGCTGTCGGCGCCGTGTTTGTCCTCTTGCTCTTGAATCCAGGCTGGTAGGGCTAGGCCGGGGATGATCATCTTGCCGGCGGCGACGTTGGGCGATTCGCGGCTGCTGATGTGCAGGGTTGTCCACGCGCGCGACTCGCGGTGGAAGGCGTCGTAGAAGCTGCCGCTGAGTTGCGTTGGGTTGCCGAGCATGAGGACTTTGCCGCCGCCGGCTACGTTCCCCATGATGGCCTCGACGATCTCTCGTTTGACGCCGGATGCTTCGTCGATGATGTAGAGGCTGTCGTGCCCGCTTGGGCCTTGCAGGTTCTCGCGCTTCGCCGCTGCTCGGCCGGCTACGCGGCCGCCGGTGGGGAAGCGGATGATGCCGGGCACTAGGGGGATGTGGAGGGGGAGGCGGCCGCGTTGCGCTAGCGCGTCGAGGCGCGTCCAGAGGGGGTCTCCGATCTGCGCGTACGTGGCGCTCGTCATGAGTACCTTGCCGCCGCGCATTCCCCACCAGAGGGCTGCGGCGACGCCGGCTTCGCTCTTGCTGACTTTGCGGCCGGCGCGTACGGCTACGCGGTCGCTTGTTTGGATGGCGGTGAGGACTTCCTCGAAGCGATCCCATAGTTGCAGGCCGAGGACGTTCTCAACGAAGGCTGGTAGGGAGTGCAGGTGCCGCTTGACGTGTGTCTCGCTGCGTCGTAGCAGCTCGAGACGCACGGCGGCTAGGAAGAGGTCGTCAGGGTGTACCGGGGAGCGCGTCATGCGCTGCGCCGCCCTCGGTCTCTTCTTCGTCCTCTTCGCCGTAAGCGGTGCGGAGGACGGCTTCTAGCTCTTCGGTGCTCATGTTCTTCACGTCGAGGCGGCGGTGGGTGAGGGTGACTTCGCTTCCCCACCCTCGGCTCTTCCCGATGCGGCTGAGCATGAAGGTGATGGCGCGCACGTCTCCCTCTTGCACTAGGGTGACGAGCTTGAGTTCGGCGGTGTCCACCATGAACTCGCGCGCCTCCGCCAGCACCTCTTGGAGGCGCGGGGTGGCGGCGATGCGCTCGTGGAGGTACTGCCGATTCATGCCGAGCATGCGGGCGGCGGCTGCCACGGTGCCGTACGTGCGACGCAGCGCTTCTTCGATC
>CAZZPX010000314.1:0-3298 GCA_964655955.1 uncultured Phycisphaerales bacterium
CGCAAGGTCAAGGGCACGCTGCACTGGGTCAGCGCCGAGCACGCGCACGACGCCACGGTGCGCCTCTATTCGCACCTCTTCACCAAGGAAGACCCGAGCGATGTGGAGGAAGGCGAGACGTTCCTGGCGAACGTGAATCGCGAGTCGCTGGAAATCGTGAAGGGCTGCAAGGTCGAACCCGCCCTCGCCGAGGCGCAGCCGGGTGAATACCTGCAATTCGAGCGGCAGGGCTATTTCTGCGTCGACAATCGCGACTCCAAGCCCGGCGATCTCATCTTCAACCGCACGATCCCGCTGAAGGATTCCTGGGCGAAGATTCAGAAGCAGCAGCCGTAGCAGTTGCGCGCGTTGGAGAGCCGCTTGCCGCTTCGCGCACCTGGCGATCGCGGCCTTAATTCGCGCAGAGTTCCTCGCTCAGCGACAAACAGCGACGCATGCGCGCCAACGTGCTCTCCTTGCCAAGGATCGCCAGCGTCTCGAAGATCGCCGGGCTAATCGTGCCGCCACTCACCGCCACGCGCAGCGGCTGGGCCACCTTGCCGAGGTTGCCTTCCGCGTGCTCAGCGGCGTACGCGTTCACGCGCTCTTCCAGCGCCGCCACGCTCCAGTCATCGAGCGCTTCGAGAATCGGCAGCAGGTTCTCCAGGTGGGAGCAGCCGCTCGGCTCGCCGCGCAGCGCCTTGCGCACGCCCTTGCTCTTCTCGTACTCAAGCTCGTCGTCGGGCACCACAATGAACCGGCAGGAGCGCACGGGATCCTCCAGCGTCTTGCTGCGCTTCTGATTGGCGCTTGCGAAGAGTTCGAACGTTCCCTTTTGAACGAGGTGCTGCAGGAACTGCGGGTGATGGCGCCGGCAGTGCGCTCGCAGCCGCTGTGCAAACTCCTCTTTTGGCAACTCCTGCAGCGCATCGTGGTTGAACGCCAGCAGCTTGTCGCGGTCGAACTTGCTCGGCGCCTTGATCAGCCGATCGAAGTCGAAGCGCTCGGCGAGGAAGTCCATGTCGAACTTCTCGATGTCCCCGCCCGGCGACCAGCCGAGGAGCGAGATGAAGTTCACCAGCGCCTCGGGCAGATACCCGGAGCGGCGAAAGTCGTCGACGTTCACCTCCGGCAGGTCGATCTTCAGGTGCTCGGCCAGCGCCCGCAACTGCCCCGGCTCGAGCTGCGCTCGCTTGTCGCCCAGCCACTCGGCGAACTCGGCGTTGTCGATCTCCGGCACGGGGCTCTGCTTCAACTCCGCGGCCTGGCACGCGTCGCGAGCCGCCTTGTCCTTGTCGCGCTTGGACATCTTGGACCCGTCCGGGTTGAAGGTCAGCGACATGTGCGCGAAGCGCGGCACGTCGAATCCGAGCGCCTCGAAGAGCGCGATGTGCTTGGGCGTGTTGTTGAGATGCTCCTGCCCGCGCAGGACGTGCGTCACGCCCATGAGCGCATCGTCCACGACGACCGCGAAGTGATACGTGGGAAAGCCGTCGCGCTTGCGAATGACGAAGTCATCCAGTTCCTGCCGCTGCACGGTGACCTCGCCGCGGACCAGATCGTGGATGACGACGTCCTCGTCGGGCATCTTGAAGCGGACGACATGGTCGCGCCCCTCGGCGAGCCACTCCTTGATCGTGCCGCGCGGCAACTCGAGGGCGGCCCGGTCGTAGCGGTAGTTCTCCTTGGCGGCGACGGCGCGCTGGCGCGCTTCCTCAAGCTCTTCGGGCGTTTCGAAAGCGGGATAGGCCTTGCCTGCTTCGATGAGCTGATCGATGTAGCGGTTGTAGAGGTCGAGGCGCTGCGACTGGTAGTACGGGCCGCGAGCGCCGCCGCCGAGCGTGCCGCCGTCGGGCAGCTCGTAGTTCGGCCCCTGGTCCCAGTGGATACTGAGCCAGGCAAGATCTTCGCAGATTCCCGCGGCGGAGGCTTGGGTCGAGCGAAGCTGGTCGGTGTCCTCGATGCGCAGGATGAACTGCCCGCCCTGGCGCCGGGCGTAGGCCCAGCAGAAGAGGGCCGTGCGCGCTCCGCCGATGTGCAGATGTCCGGTGGGGCTGGGCGCGAAGCGCGTGACGACGGGGTTTCCCGGAGCGTTTGAATCAGGCATGACGACTCCATAGCGACGAATGCGACGAATCCGCGGTGAACGAAGCATCGTAGCAGGAGCACCGGCGGCGGCAGCCGGCGTGCGCGGCAGGTGGCCTCTCTGACGGTGGCGTTCAGGGTAGAAGCGAGGCGTCGCTCGGCAGATAGGGAAGGAAGACGGCGACGGCGCGGCGGCCGAGGCCCGGCGTCCCCGCCGCCTGCGCGGGACGCAGCAGCAGTTCACCGACCGTCGGGGTCGCCGGGGTGAGCGGCCCGACGAGGTCGGCTGCACCAGGGGACTGGTTCGCCGCTGAGATCCTCTCCGCGGCGGACGGCTCTTCGTCCAGCGGGCGAAGCTGCCAACTCGCGCTGGGTGCGTCGGCGGTGAGCAGATAGACGTAGCCGCGCTCCAGGCGCAGGCGGGTCAGCGCTTCGAGAACGGGTTGCCGCCGCCCCGCTTCACCCGCAAGGGATGCCAGCGTGCGCTCGCGGGCCGGCTCGAAGCGCGGCAGGAGGTCGAGTTGCAGACACGGCTCGCCGCCTGTGGGGACAATCCAGGTGCGCAGGGCGAGTTCGAAGCGGCCGGCCGGCAGATACGCGTCGCGCCCGCCCAGCCGCACCACTGCTCCCGCCGGCAGCCAGGGTCCGGGCATCACGCCCGTCCAGCGTCCCGCCTGGGCCAGCCAGTCGGAAGAAACGTGGTTGCTGATGTCGAGGTTCTCGGCGAGGGCGGCGAAGCGGGCGGCGGGGATGCGGATGATTCGAAAGCCGTGCGCCGCCAAAGCGCTGCGCGACTGCTCGCTGAGAAACTCGAGCGACCCGCCGTGCGTGCGCGCCAGGCGCAGCAGGTCGTCCGCCGCATCGTCGATCACCCACCAGCGCACCTCCAGCCCGCGGGCGGCTGCATCGTGTGGAGCGGCGGCGGCAGGAGCGAACCTCTCGCGCGGCTGCGATTGGTCCCGCCCCGCGCTGATCGACGCTCCCGGCGTCGCGCACCCCGCGCACAGCGCCAGCCCGGTCAGCAGAAGCAGCAGGCAGCGGCGAAAGCGCATGTGAGGCAGCAAGGCGAGGTCCTCGTCGCCGCTTACGGGCGACGCTCAGGCGGTTCGGCTCTCCGTCGCGAAGGCGTTGATGTCGTCGATCATCGCCCGCAGGTGTCCGTAGCCGCCCTTCTTGTGATGGAAGGCGAGGCGGGGCAACTCGCGGAAGCTCTTCTCTTCATCGAACGCCTGGC
>CAZZPX010000314.1:3308-4662 GCA_964655955.1 uncultured Phycisphaerales bacterium
ATCCTGCCCGACTCGAGCAGGCAGGCGTAGCGCTGGTTGAGCAGATCGACCTGCTCCTCCGTCAGGTGCTGCGTCAGGCGCAGGACAAGGTGTTCGCGCACGTAGCGCGCGGAGTGGTAGACGCGGTAGAAGCGGCCGATGTGCTCGATCGCGTCGTCGACGTCTCTGGCGATGTAGTAGAGGTTGAGGTCCTCGGGACTGATCATGCCGTAGCCGAGCAGGCTGCGCTGGACGTAGTTGTCCCAGTGCTGCCAGTAGTCCCCGCCGGGCGCTTCGAGCATGACGATGGGAACCATCGCGCCCTTGCCGGTCTGCACGAGGGTGAGCGCCTCGAAGCCTTCATCCTGCGTGCCGAACCCGCCGGGGAAGAGGACGACAGCGTGGGACTGGCTGATGAACATGAGCTTGCGTGTGAAGAAGTACTTGAAGCGGATGAGCTTCTCGTCGCCGGCAATGACCTCGTTGGCGGTGGTCTCGAAAGGCAGACGGATGGCGACGCCAAACGAGGCGTCGCGACCCGGCCCGAGATGCCCGGCCCGCATGATGCCGCCCCCGGCCCCGGTGATCACCATCCAGCCCTGCTGGGCGAGGGTGCGGCTGAACTCGACGGCGGTCTTGAAGTCGTCGTGATGCTCCTGCGTCCGTGCCGAGCCGAAGATGGAGACTTTGCGGATGGTCTCGTACTTGGAGAAGACCTTGAAGGCGTAGCGCAGCTCCTTGAGCGCCTTGTCACAGAGCTTGACGTAGCCGGTGTCGATCTTGTCGCTGAGGAAGCGCGTGCTGGTGCGCATCATGTCCTGGACGAGTCGTCCTTCGAAGGTGGAGGGATCCTCCCCGACATAGCGGATGGCTTCATCCAGCATGGCGTTGAGATCCGCGTCGTCGGGGACGCGCGGCGGGGCATCCGTGCGGCCAAGGCTCTCGCCGTTCATCAAACTCTCTCGATCCGTCATTCGCTCCCGCCTGGGCGGCGCTCCGTGCTGGGGTCGCGGCGAATCGGCTTCTCCAGCCGATCCTGCCTGGTGCCAAAGATCTCGGCGAGCGTCCGTCGCGTCTGCGCCAGGGCTCTGGGCCGAAACGTCGGATTGTACAGCGTCCCGCTCGCCTGCATGCTCACCAACTCATCGCGCACGCCGATCAGCAGATTCGCAAAGAGCGAAGGGATCGGCCCAAGCTGCGGCAGCGGCATGCGGCCCTGGGTGGTGAAAACCATGTCGATATCGAGGTCCTCAAGATCGAGCGAGCCTCGGCCGTCGATCCAGATGGTGTCGCCGAGGAGGTCGGCCTTCTCAAAGAACAGCCGCTGGCCGTCCAGATGGAAGTCCAATTGCGCCAGATCGAAACTGTCTTGCAC
>CAZZPX010000315.1:0-3826 GCA_964655955.1 uncultured Phycisphaerales bacterium
CATGCCCCTGCCGCAATTCGAGGAAGATCTGGCGCAGTACCAGCGCGAGCAGGCCGAGGCCGACGCCGCCGCCCGGCCCAGGAGCGTGGTCGTGCGCTACGGCAAGATGGGGCACATTGCTGAGTTGTCCTATGACGGGAAGGAACGGCTCGGCTGCAACCATCGCCTGATCATCCGCACTCGTCGCGGCACGGAACTCGCCAGCGTCCTCACCACCGGCTGCTCCAACGGCGGCTGCGGCAGCAACCTGACCCGCGAGAGCATCCGCCAGTACATCGAGAACTCCGGCGGGCAGGACTATCCCTTCACGGAGCAGGGACGCATCCTGCGCGAGGCGAGCCCCGATGATCTGCTGCGGCAGAAGGAGCTGGAAGCCCAGGCGAAGCAGCACATCAACGACGCCCGCCGTCGGGCCGAGCAGTTCGAGCTTTCCATGAAGGTGGTCGATGTCGAGCAGATCCTCGGGGGCGAGCTTCTCACGATCTATTTCGTCTCCGACGATCGGGTCGACTTTCGCGCGCTGGTGAGCGACCTGGCGGGGCATCATCGCACCCGCATCGAGATGCGACAGGTCGGCGCGCGCGACGAGGCCCGCCTCGTCGCCGACTACGAGAAGTGCGGCCAGCACTGCTGCTGCAAGCAGTTCCTCAAGGTGCTCAAGCCGGTAAGCATGAAGGCGGCCAAGACGCAGAAGGCGACGCTCGATCCGGCGAAGATCTCCGGGCGCTGCGGGCGGCTCATGTGCTGCCTGCGCTACGAGGAGAAGAGCTACGAGGAATTGAAGCGGCTGTTGCCGCGGCGGCGGACGCGCGTCGGCACGCCGCACGGCCCGGGGGAGGTGCTGGACGGACAGGTGTTGACGCAACTCGTGCTGGTGCGGCTCGAGGATTCGGGGCAGTCGGTCGCCGTGCCGGTCGAGGATCTCTGCGATCCGGACGAGTGCCGGACGCCGAGCGCTCCCGAGTTTGCACCGCCGGCAGGCGGCGGGGCGGCAGAGACGGATGAGCAGCCTGCCCGCCCGCGCAAGCGGCGGCGTGGCGGCCGCAAGCGTCGCGGCGGCGGCGGGTCGGAAGCGCCTGCCGAGGCAGGGGGCGGCGGGGAGGCCGACGCTTCGTCCCAGTCCGGCGAAGGCGGGGGGAAGCGGCGCAAGCGTCGACGTCGCCGCAAGTCCGGCGAAGCTCAGGCTGCCGGCGAGCCCCAGCAGCCCACTGACGCCGGCGGCGAAGCGGGCGGCGGCCAGAGCGGCGGCAGGAAGAAGCGCCGGCGCCGGCGTCGCAAGAAGGGAGGCGGCGGCGGAGAGGGCGGTTCGGGCGACCGCGGCGGCGAGGCTTGATCCCTCGCAGCCGGCCAGGCGCCGCCCCGGACAGCGTCCGCGTCCGCCGCTCTCCTCAGCCCCGCCAACTTCTGCCCTCGGCGCACGCGCGGGCTGACCGCGAGCCCCGGGCAAGCTATGGTGAACGCCATGAGTGAGGCCGCTTCAACGTCCACAGCCCCGGCGTCCGGCGAATCGGAGAACATCAAGGAGACGCTTCAGTCGATCCTGATCGCGTTCATCCTGGCGTTCGTCTTCCGCTCCTTCTTCGTCGAGGCGTTCGTCATTCCCACGGGCTCGATGGCCCCGACGCTGCTGGGCAAGCATGTTCGCTTCCAGAGCCCGCCGACCGGCTTCGACTTCGCCGTCAACCCGCGCGACAACATTCCCGGCACGGAGGAGCCGACGCCGATCCAGCGCGGCATCAGCGTCACCGATCCGATGTCGGGCGAGGATCTGCAGAGTCTCATGGCGCGGACGCGCTCCGGCGATCGCATTCTCGTCCTCAAGTACATCTACGCCATCTTCCAGCCGCAACGCTTCGACGTCATCGTCTTCAAGAACCCCAACTTCCCGGCCCAGAACTACATCAAGCGACTGATCGGGCTCGCTGGCGAGGACGTGTGGCTGGTGGACGGTGATGTCTTCGCGCGTCCCAACGAGGGCCGCGACGCGCTTGAAGACGGCTGGTCCATCCAGCGCAAGCCCGTACACGTGCAGCGTGAGGTCTGGCAACCGGTGTACTACAGCGAGCATCGTCCGCTCAACGCGGATCAGCCGGGCGTCACCTGGCACTCACCGTGGAAAGCGCTGAGCGGCGAGTGGGAGATCGGCACTCGGCCGGGCTATCTCAGCCTCACGCGCGGACCGGCCTCGCTGGTCTTCGAGCCCGAGGACGGCATCACCGATTACACGATCTACGACCAGACGCGCGAACACTACGCGCGTATTCCCGGCGGCTTCTTCAACGTCTCGGACATCCGCGTGGCGGCGGGAGTCAAGCCCGGCGAGCAGAACCTCCAGACCACGATTGAGATCGACGCGCGCGGCCACGAGTTCCAGGCGCTCGTCGCCGCGGGCGAGGCCAGCGTGCGCATGCGCCGCCGCGATGCCGAGGAGTGGACCGTGCTCGAGTCGGTTCCGCTGGACCCCTTTACCGCGGAGCGCATCACCAACGTCGAGTTCTGGCATGTGGATCAGAGCCTGTCGCTGTGGATCGACGGCAGGCGCGTCGCCTACGGCGAATACGACTGGCAGCCGGACCAGCGCCTGCACGAGTCGATCGGTCTGACCGGGCTGGAGATCCGCGAGACGGAGTCGCTGCACGCGCGGCGGGGAGAACAGTACAACGCGCTGCTGGATCAGCGCTACGTGCCTGAGCCGGCGCGCGTCATCTGGTCGTTCGAGGGATCGCCCGTCGACCTCTACCGGGTTCAGGTCGACCGAGACCTGTACTACCGTCCGGCAAACTACCCCGGCGAGCCGCTGGGCACGGGGCCGGGTCTGGCGACCCATCCAAACAACATCGCGCGGCTGGACCACGAAGAATACTTCGCGTGCGGCGACAACAGCGCCTTGAGCCACGATGCGAGGCTGTGGGGCCCGCCGGATGACTGGGTCGCCAGCCGCATCGATCCCGATCAGGGCATCGTCAACGAGAAGATGCTCCTGGGCAAGGCGTTCTTCGTCTACTGGCCGTCGATGCAGCCGTTCAGCGACGGGGGGCGTCTGCTCGTGCCCGACTTCGGGCGCATGCGTTTCATCCGCTAAAGCCGTGTGCACCTCGAGGCCCATCGTGCTTGCGATCGAGACCGCCAGCCGGGCGGGGAGCGTCGCGCTTCTTGACGCTGCCGGCTGTGAGCACGTCGAGGCGCTCGTCGGAACACGCCGACACGATGATGCACTGATGCCCGCGCTCGACCGGCTCTGCACGCAGGCGCAGGTCGCGCCCGCGGCTCTGCAGGTCATCGGCGTGTCGATCGGGCCGGGCGGCTTCACGGGGGTGCGCATCGGCGTCATCACGGCCAAGGTCCTCGCTGAGACGCTCGACTGCGCGCTGGTTGCCGTGCCGACCGCGGAGGTGGCGGCTGCGTCGGCAGCGCCGGGTCGAGCCGGCGAGCGCCTCTTGGTTTGCCTCGCCGCCAAGAAGACCACCGTCTGGGCGCAGCTTTTTCAGCGAGGCGATGAGGCCTGGCGCCCGGGCGAAGTACTCGGCGCAATCGATGCAGCGCGTGTCTTTGAGTTGGGCAGGCCGGATCGGTTGCTGGCCGATGCGCACCTGCCCCGGGCGGCGCGAGACGAAGCGCAGGCGCGCGGCATCGCGGTCGAGGCGCCGGTCTACGACGCCCGGGCCTGTCTGCGGCTGACTCTGGCGAAATGGGCAGCGGGCGAATTGATCTCGCCGATCGACCTGGTTCCCTTCTACCCTCGTGAGCCGGAGGCGGTAACGAAGTGGCGTGAGCGAGCGGCAAGCCACACAAGTTCAAGTCAACACCACGGATAGACGCCAGTTCC
>CAZZPX010000315.1:3836-4661 GCA_964655955.1 uncultured Phycisphaerales bacterium
CGGCTAAAGAAGCGCTTGACTCGGGTAAAATAGCGTTCATGAATGAGAGGAAGAGGCACGTCGCGTCTGATGTATTATCGGAGCTACGAGCGCGATCGGGCGAGAAGGACCGCGACGCCGCCCAATCTGGATCAATTCGTCACGGATCCTCAGGGGCCGTCCTCTCCCTCTTAAGTCGCACCGATTCCTGGACGAAGAGGAGTGCGAGACTGGGCAAGATGGGCAAACTGGATATGGCCAGCCGGGGAACCCTCCTCGCCAGTCGGAACAGGGCGGACGACCTATGAGCAAGCGCACCCAGGACAACAACGACTGGTCCGACAAGCAGGTCTTCACCACAGGGGAGGCCGCCGAGATCTGCAAGGTCTCGCAGCAGACGATCATCCGCTGCTTCGACTCGGGGCGGCTCAAGGGGTTCCGCGTGCCAGGCTCCCGGTTCCGGCGGATCCCCCGTGAAGAACTGCTGCGATTCATGCAGGAAAATGGCCCATGAAATGAGGCCCGAAAAAAGGCCGCGGTCGGATTCGAACCGACGACGGGCTTACGCCCAACGGATTTGCAATCCGCCCCATTAGTCCACTCTGGCACGCGGCCGCGTGAGCGAGTGATTTTCGTAAGCCATTATAGGCAAGTCAAATCCGACGCAAACTCAAAGACGTTCGCCGCTTGTGCGCGACGGGCCGGGACGGCCCGCGGGTCGCGTTGGAATCCACAGATGTCCATATGGCTCCATAGAAGATCACCGGGTGCAACCCGCGGCGCGACCCGCCAGTCATGCCGCTGCGCACTGATCCGAGTGCGCAGAGGCTGCGGTCCCTGGATCGA
>CAZZPX010000316.1:0-4654 GCA_964655955.1 uncultured Phycisphaerales bacterium
CATCTGCCGCGTCACTTCCTCGCCGACCACGAGCATGCGACGCACCTCGAGCCGCCCGTGCTCGAAGAGCACCACCCCGCTGGCGGTGGCGACGTAATCGTTGCCGTGCTGACAGACGTTGGGTCCGACTTCGATCGCCGCGGGTGTGTCCTGCGGCGGGGGCAGCACATCGCCCAGCGCGTTGTAGCCCGGCTTGCCGGCCCCGGCTGGCACACGACGGAAGATCACGTCATTCGCCCGGCAGATCCACGGCCCCCGCTGTTCGGTCGCGTCGGCACCCATGACGAACTGCTCCGGATCGGCGTCCGGCGAACGACGCGCGAACAGAAGCAGCCGCTCCGGCCGGCCGGCCTGGGGAAACTCGCCGCGCACGATGACGACGTCGCGCGCCGTCTCGCCGTTCGCCGCCGACTCGACGGCTCGCTCGATCGCCTCGGACAGGACACCCTGCGAGATCGAACGGCCAGCCAGGTAACCGAGGATCGCCTGCCCGGTGACCGGGCAGCCCTTGGCGACGGGTGGGAAAATCGTGATGGCGAGGACCATGTCGCGCTCGAGCGACTGCACCTCGAAGGTCCCGTCACGGCTGAGCGCCCGCAGGCGCCGTTCCGAATCCGGATCACCCTCCAGCAAACTCGCGAAGCGACGCAGGCGCTGCAATTCGCTCTCGCCCAGTTGGTCCGCCGCAGCCGCCAGCGACTCGAATTCCGCGTCCAGATTCTCAGACCCAAGCAGGTCTCCGAGCGCGCTTTCGGCCTCAAGCACGATGCGCCGGGTGTGCTGGCTGGTGTACCCGGGTTCTCGTGATGAAGAGATCTCATCCTGGCTGCGGTTCATGTGGCTGTCTCCTCTGCGCGCTGCAAGCGTCATCCGGACGACTGTGCCGACGGACACCGGGTCAAGCGCGCTGCGGAGGCGCTTCCTGGAATTGTCCGCGCGCCCAGTCGCGGTTGCTGCCCCCAACTTCATCAGTCACGCCGCGCGCCCAGCGCGCCGCCTCAACATTGGCAAGGGCAACCTGTCGCTGGCGAGCATCCATGCTGCACACGCTGATGTCCGCTCCCCGCAAAACCGAACGCTGATTCGGAACAACGATCTGATTCATGGCAAGGTCCTCTCTCGCAGGCGGCGCTTCCTCGGCCGCACGAACGCGGTGCGGTCGAGGAAGCTCGATCCGTCCGTCGGCACGGCCGGGCGCCGCTCGATCGTCAAGCAGCGCCGGATGCGACGCCGAGCACAAACAGGATCTCGGCGAGGTGGCGTCGCCGCTTCGGTCCGCACCGCCCAAGTTTTCCGGACAGATGCGTGGCCGGGGGAGTTGCGCCGTTTCGCATCGTGATATCCCCAATCGGGTCTTCGTAATTCCACCTATCGCACTTTCGACTCGTCGGCGATTCGGCTGTTCCCGCACGCCCTGCGCTGTCGCGCGCGAGCCTGGATCTGGAAACGGAGGAATTGCCTACGTAGAACCACCCGTTTTGAAAGCGAATGAAGGTCTCTGTGGGGTCATTGCCGGCGACCGGCCGATGCCAGTGACAGGCGCCGATGCTCTCTGCAGCACCTGCCGCTCGGAGGTCAGTCACTCCCAGCCGATCCACCGCGCTACCCGCGGGAGGTTGGGCATGCAGTGGCCGGGATCCGCGACCAGACGTCTCGCACGCACGAGGTCGCACTGGATCCGGGGAGGCGAAGCGAGGCTGCGAAACGCGGGTGTGCGGCACGTGCGTGAAGCAGGTTGCCGGAAAGGATTGCGGCGATGTCAACGAATGCGACCGTATTCCTCCTTGACGAGGATCGGGCACGGTTGGAGGGGCGCAGGCAGCTCTTCGAAGATGGCGGCTTCTGCGTCGCCGCCTGCCGCTGCAGCGATGAGTTCCTTGACTTGTACGATCCGCGAACGACTGGCTGCCTGGTGGTGGAGGGCAGCAATCTGGAGGCGGCACTCACGAGCCGCCTTCACGAGTATGGCTGGGCGCCTCCGGTCCTTGCACTGACGCCGCAGGGCGATGTCGAGGCAGCCGTTCGCGCGTTCAAGCGCGGCGCCTCGGAGGTGCTGGAGCGACCCTTCAGCCTCGAGCGGGTGAGTGCGGAAGTGCAAGACCTCCTGGAGCGCGACGCAGCGCAGATGCAGCAGCGGCTTCTCCTCCTCGATGTGCGCAGACGACTCGAGTCGCTCTCGCCGCGCGAGCGCGAGGCGCTCGGCCACATGATGCGCGGGCGCACCTCCAGGCAGACTGCCGCTGTACTCGACATCAGCGTGCGAACCGTTGAAGCACATCGCTCGAACATCATGCGGAAGATGCAGGCGAATTCCGCGGCCGAGCTGATCCGCCAGGCCACGTTCGCCAGCGTCGCCACCCGAGGCTGGCGCGGCGACCTCCTTCCCTTTCCGACGGAACTCGCTCTGCCCGGCTGTCGCGATGCGGAGAGCCTCGCGACAACCACGAACAGCGCCGCCTGACTCCATCCTCAGGGCGCCGGATCGTCGTATCATGCGCCCCCAGTGGCGCGGCGGAGGTCCCGTGCGCCCACCCGGATCGCCGATACTCCGCGAGAATCCCCATGCTTCTGCTCCTCCTCGCCTTCTGCTGTTCCTCCATCACACTTGCCGCGAGCTCTCAACCCGATTGGGAGAACCAGCACGTGATCGGCCGCAACAAGGAGCCGGGTCACGCGAGTTTCGTCCCCTTCGCCAGCGCCGAGCGGGCCCTGCGCGCGGATTGGCAACGCCGACACGACGAATCGGCGCGCTGCCAGGTGCTCAGCGGCGACTGGAAGTTTCACTGGGTCAAGAGCCCGGACGACCGGCCGATCGACTTCTATCGACTCGACTACGACGACTCGAGCTGGGCCGTGCTCCCCGTCCCCTCCAACTGGCAGATGCACGGCTACGGCACGCCGATCTACACCAACGTGCGCTACCCGTTTCACAAGGATCCGCCGCGCGTCATGGGGCCTGTCCCGGACGACTGGACCAAGGCGAAGCTGCCCAACCCCGTGGGTTCCTATCGCCGCACCTTTACGCTTGCCGAAGACTGGCGCGACATGCGAATCTTCCTGCATTTCGCCGGCGTCAAGAGCGCCATGTACCTCTATGTGAACGGCAAGCAGATCGGCTACAGCCAAGGCAGCATGACGCCTGCGGAATTCGACATTACAGACTACGTCCAGCCCGGCGAGAACCTGCTCGCGGTCGAAGTCTATCGCTGGTGCGACGGCAGCTATCTCGAAGACCAGGACATGTGGCGCCTGTCGGGCATCTACCGCGACGTCTTTCTCTTCGCCAGACCCGATGTGCATTTGCGCGATTTCGCGGTCAGAGCCGATCTTGATCATGACTATAAAGACGGCACGCTTACCGTCGAGGCCAAGGTGCGCAACCTCGGTGACCGCCCGGCCGAGACGCACGCACTGCGCGCACGCCTGCATCTCGACGGCGCAGCACCCGATCCGACTGAGTTGACCAGCAGCATCGGAGCGATTCATTCGGGGCATGAATGTACCGTCACGCTCCGCATGACCGTGCCCGAGCCTACGAAATGGACCGCGGAGACGCCGAACCTCCACCCATTGACGCTGGAATTGCTCGACTCCGACGGCGTCGTCACGGAGGCGACGGCAGTTCCGGTTGGCTTCCGCGCGGTAGAGATCCGGAATCGCAGCCTCTGCATCAATGGCGTGCCGGTGCTGCTCAAGGGCGTCAATCGTCACGAACACGATCCCGACCATGGCCGGGCCGTGCCGCTGTCGACGATGCTGCGCGACATCGAATTGATGAAGCAACACAACGTCAACACGGTGCGCACAAGTCATTACCCGAACCAGCCGATCTGGTACGAACTCTGTGATCGCTACGGCATGTTCGTCATCGATGAAGCGAACATTGAATCGCACGGCATGGGCTACGGGGCCGAATCGCTCGGTCACGATCCGACCTGGGAGGCGGCGCACGTCGATCGCGTCGTCTCCATGGTCGCGCGCGACAGGAATCATCCCTCGATCATCATGTGGTCCATGGGCAACGAGGCCGGCCCGGGCCGCAACTTCCAGGCCTGTCGCGACGCAATTCTCGCGCTCGATGACTCTCGCCCCATTCACTATGAACGAGACAACGCCAAGGCGGACGTGGACAGCGTCATGTATCCCAGCGTTGAATGGCTCGAGCGCGCCGGCGCGAGCACCTCGCAGAAGCCTTTTTTCGTCTGCGAGTATGCCCATGCGATGGGCAACGCCATGGGAAATCTCGCGGAATACTGGCAGGTAATCGAGAGACACGAGCGCCTCATCGGGGCCTGCATCTGGGACTGGGTCGATCAGGGTCTGCGCCAGAAGGCGGCGGACGGGCGCGAGTTCTTCGCGTTCGGCGGCGACTTCGGCGACAAGCCAAATGACGATTCATTCTGCATGAACGGCGTCATCTTCGCCGACCGCACGATCACGCCCAAGACGCTGGAGATGAAGCGGGTCTACCAATACATAGACGTGGAGCCGGTCGATCTCGCGCAGGGGCGCGTGCGAGTACACAACAAGTACTTCTTCACCGACCTGTCGCAACTTGAGGGCGTCTGGGAGCTGACGGAAGACGGCGTGGTCGTGCAGTCGGGCACGCTGGCGGAGCTGAATGTCGCGCCGCAGCAGGCGAAGGTCGTGACGG
>CAZZPX010000317.1:0-4635 GCA_964655955.1 uncultured Phycisphaerales bacterium
GCTGGCCTGCGATGTAGGCCGTGGGCAGCTTGTTGCCCGTGAGGTTTGTCACGCGCACGCGGGCGTGGCTGTCTTCGGGGAAGGAGAGTTCCAGCGTCGCCGCCGTCTTCAGGAGCGCCCGCGCCCGCTCGATGTTCTTCTCCAGCGCCCGCTTGTCGACGTCGCGGCCCCAGATCTCGGCGACGGCGAGCTGCACCCACGTCGACGCCCCGACCGGGCCGTGCTTCACGAAGTGGTCGCGCTGCGGGCTGCCGAAGCGCGACGCCTTGCCCCCACCCTCGACCGCCGGATAGTGGCAGGACTGGCACGTTCCCTCGGCGCCCATGTCGGCGAAGGCGCTCAGCTTCCACTCGCTGTAGGTTCGCTCGATGTGACCGTAGGCGTACGGCGGCTGTGTTCTCACGTCGTCGGCGTAGAGCGGATGCGAGACATTGTGGCAGACGCCGCACAGTTCGCTGGAAGCGTGGTAGTCAGACTTCATCACGCGATGCGGCATGGCGCCCTCGCCGTCGCCGTACGGACCGCGCACGACATTGTGCGGATCGGCGACCATCATGGCGTTGCCGTAACCTGGCGGGATGTCCCTGGCGAACTGTCTGGCCTCCTCGGACATGGGATCGACGAGGCTGTGGCAGACGTCGCAGGCCACGCCGTGCTTATCCTCGCCGGTGAGCGTGGAGCCGTCGGGTGGCAGGGAGCGGCCCTCCAGCCAGCCGCGTGGGGCGTGACAGCGAAAGCAGAACTCGCCGGCCCCGTCGATGTCCTGGTTGGCAATGGCGACGGACGCACGGAAGACGGGATCGCGGGCCGCCTGCGCCATCATGCCGCCCTGCCAGGATAGGAAGGGGTCGGCGTCGCCGTTCTCGGTGCCGGCGTGGCACATCTTGCACTGCTGCACCTTGGCGAACTCGATGCCGCCCTCCGCCGGCTGTGTGCCGGGCAGGAAGATCACGGACTTCTCCGCCGCAATCACGACGAAGGGAAGGAGCGGTACGAGCAGCAGGCGCATAGCGAACTCCAGGGATCTGCGGGTCGGCTTTGACCGAGTGTACCCTGGTTCTGGGAAGCGCGCAGGCCACATCCTGCCCCTCACCTGACTCGTCGATAGATTCCGCCGCGACCCGCCCGGAGAGTCAGACCGCCGCCTTCACCGACTCCAGCGCCGCGTCGTAGTCCGGCTCCTGCGTCACTTCCGAGACGTATTGGGCGTGGGCGATCTTGCCGTCCTGGTCGATGACGAAGACCGCCCGAGCGAGCAGGCCGAGTTCGCGGATCCGCACGCCGTATGCCTCGCCGAACTGGTGATACTTGTAGTCGCTGGTGGTGACGACGTTGTTGATGCCTTCTGCCCCGCAGAAGCGCTTGAGCGCAAACGGCAAGTCCATGCTGACGCTGAGGACCACCACGTCATCCGACAGGCCCGTCGCCTTCTCGTTAAAGGTGCGGGTCTGGGTGGCGCACACGGGCGTGTCGACGCTGGGCGCGACGCTGAGCACGACAGTCTTGCCCTTGAAGGTTTCCTTCGTGACGTCGGCGAGATCGGTGCCGACAATCTTGAAGTCCGGGGCGGGCGCCCCCGGCTTGACCTCAGCGCCCACCAGCGTCATGGGGTTGCCCTTGAATGTCACTGCGCCTTTCCGTTCTATCATCGTCTCTGCTCCTCGTGGTTGTCTGGAGGGGAATTGCTGACCGTCGCGTGCGCAATCGCACGAGCGCCGTGCCCGGCTGCTCAGACCATCGTACCGCCGCCGGCGGACGGCGACGCGCTCCCAGCCGGGAAAGCCGGGCTTTCTACTGCACTGCGGGCCGCCTGACAAGCCCCTGAGGGCGGCGGAGTGGGCATCGGCCTCCGGCGCGCAGAGGTCCGCCCGTCAGGGGATCCGGCCGATGACCGCCGGCGCTTCGTCCGGCGTCAACTCGTGCTCCCGATGCAGCATCTTGGCCCGCAGGCGCCGCAGCACCGAGGCGTGCATCTGTGATACGCGCGACTCGGAGAGATCGAGCGTCAGGCCGATCTCACGCATGGTCATGTCTTCGTAGTAATACAGCACGATGATGAGACGCTCCGCGCGGGAGAAGCCGCGCGTGATCAGGTCGCGCAGGTCCTGGCGCTGCGCGACTTCGGCGGGATCGGCCTGCGACTCGTCGCGAATGACCTCGATCTCGGCGGCGTCCTTGCCGCCCTCTGAGTCGCGCCAGGTGCGATGCAGCGACACGACGCCTTTCTCCTTGCTGTCGCGGTCGATCCGCCGGTACTCCTCCGGGCTGACGTCCAGCCAGGCGGCGATCTCGTCCCCCGTGGGCGGTCTGCCCAGTTCCATCGACAGGGCATTGCGCGCCTTGCGCACCAGCGCCGTGCGCACGCGCACCACGCGCGGAACCCAGTCCATGGAACGCAACTCATCGAGCATCGCGCCGCGCACGCGCTGCGCGCAGTACGTCTCGAACTTCACGCCGCGCCCCGCATCGAATGCGTCGATGGCGCTGAGTAGCCCGAAGAAGCCCACGGAGACGAGGTCGTCAACGTCGACTTCGTTGGGCAGGCGCGCATGCACCTGTCTGGCATGAAAGCGCACCAGCGGCAAGTAGTGTTGAATGAGGAGGTTGCGAGCCCGCGCAGCGGCCTGGCCCGTTTCCGCGCCGCGCAGCGCAGCCCAAAGCTCCTCGACTGGCGGTGCGGTGTTCTTCCTGCTGACGTTGTCTCGGCGGAGTCGCGAGCGATCAGCGCTCGTCGTGGTTCCCGGCATGGTCGGCTCCTTGACCGTTCGGTTGAACCAGGATGTGCAGTCGTGATGCGGTCGGCGCTTCCTGCGCCGAGGCAGTGCGTGGAGCATACAACCTGATTCGATCATGGGCGAACGGAATCTCGCAATTCGCTTCGTATTTCTGCGGGGGCGATCGGCACCGTCACGTGCGCGCTAAGCGCGTCCACGTTTAGGGGCGGATCACCACGCATCCACAAGCGGTAGATGTCTCGGTCCCCGTCGAGTTCACCGGCGTCAATTGTGGAGAAACGGTGACTGAAACGGTCTATTGACGACCGCCGTCGTGAGGACTTGTTCACCTGCAGCGAGGCGGGGCTGTCCGATCGTCCGCAGGACCGGCCGGTGCGTTGGCGAAGGGAGCTTGCGCTGGCGCCCGCTGCCTCGTCAGCGATTGCAGACGTCGGGGTCGCGGAGCGATGCGACCACGGCCACCACGCTCGCTCCTGCCGGCGGGAGAGCAAGAAGCCGCAGATTCTTTCAGACGCCATCGGCTGCGCACTACGTCCCGATGAAACACTCAAACTCTAAACACTCAGGAGCGCATCGACATGACGCATGACAAGACCCCCCACATCGTGCTGCTCGCCCTCTTGTACGCCACCGGCGCCGGCTCGGCTGACACCATCAGTTCGACCTGGGTCGGAACGGACAATCACAACTGGAGCGTCGCACTCAACTGGAACCCGCAGTTCGTGCCGCAGAACGGCGGCGGGGACAACTACCTCGTCAGTGCGAACAGCGGACTGATCTACGTCGACGGTGACTTCGCCGTGACCGGTCTGACGCTCGACCCGGCGGCGGAGGTCGTCATCCAGAACAGCCGAACTCTGCATCTGCAATGGGGCGGCACCGTTGCCAACGACGGATTGCTGCGGGTGGGCGGCACGGGCAGCACCACGCGCCTGCAACTGCAGGGGGAATACGTCTTCGTCGGCAGCGGCGTGCTGCAGTTCAACGACGTGTCCGGCAATCAGGTCTTCGATACATTCAACTCCGAGGATCGATTCGTCAACGGCGCGAGCCACACCGTCGCGGGCGGCGTCGGCTTCTTCGCAAACGTCAACCTCACAAACCACGGCCTGATCGACGCGAACGGTCCTGACGCCTATCTGCGCCTCCAGATCTTCTCCAGCTCCAGCAACTATCCCAACTTCAACGACGGCGTCATCCAAGCACGCAATGGCGGGCTCGTGTCGATCGACGGCTCGCTTGACAACACCGGAGGATTGATCCAGGCGCTCGATGAATCGGCCGTGCGCCTTCAAAACGACGGCAATCCCGGCAACGGCGTCAAGGGCGGCGAGTTCGATACGCAGGGGAGCGGCGAGATACGCGTCGTCTCCGGCAACCATGCACGGCTTTTCTCCCTGATGAATTCTGGCTCGCTCGTCGTGCAGGACAGTGCCGCGTTGAACCTCGCCGGCGCCATCGTCAACAACGGCACGATCGAAGTTGATGGAGAAGGCAACAACACATGGATAGTGCTGGACGGGACCGAGACGACGCTCACGGGCAACGGCGATCTGCAACTCAAGACCGACGGTCACTGGGCGTACCTCAACGGAACGTTCGCCCAGCAGAACCGCCTCACCAACGATGTGAGCCATACGATCCACGGCCACGGCAACATCGGCTGGAGCTACGGGCCGAACCTCACCAACCTCGGCCTCATCGACGCGGACGTAGCGGGCAAGCCGCTCGACATCTCGCCCGTTGGCGACGAAGACAACTACAACCAGGGCGTAATGCAGGCGAGCGACGGCGGCATCCTGCGACTCGAGTCCGCGCTCGACAACTCCGGCGGCGTCATACAGGCGCTTGACGCTTCCGAGGTGAGACTTCAGATGGACGGCAACCGGCTGAGAGGCGG
>CAZZPX010000318.1:0-4631 GCA_964655955.1 uncultured Phycisphaerales bacterium
GCCTTGTCGGTCGCGCTCACCACGAAGTCGTTCGGCCCGGCGTCGGCAAGCGTCGGTGTCCAGGTGATGATGGCACTGATGTCGTTGAACTCCACGCCGTCCGGCGCGGTCACCAGCTCGTACGCGACGGTGAGAAGAGGATTCTGCTCATCGTCGGCGTTCAGGTCCAGACGGTATAGCAGGCCCACAGAGGCATTGAGATCGTGGCTGCTCGGCTCGTCGAAGATGGGCCCAGTGGCGTCGATCTTGACGCGCAGCGCGGGGGAGCGCTGCGACTCGACGCCGAGGAGCGTTTGCGTCGCGGTGAAGTCGACGTCACCATCGTCGAGCGCCGTCGTGCCGTCCGTCGTGACGCGCACCGTCGTCTCCCCCACCGCGACTGTCGCGGCGCCCACCAGAACGTCACCGGCGTAGATCGACACCAGGGCGTTCTCCTGCACGCCCTCCACATAGAACTGCAGGCGGGTGTCGAAGCTCGAGTTGTTCCGGTTGGTCAGGTCGTCGGTCGCCGAGTCGCCGCTGTCGGTCCAGTTGGCGAGATCGGGCGTGCCGGGCGCTTCGGGCGTCACTGCCACATCGAACTCAAGCGTGCGCACGTTGCCCGCCACGTCCTGCACGCGGACGGTGAAGTCGTGCAGGCCCAGGTCGGCGACGGTGGTCTGCCAGGTGATGACGCCGGTCTCAGCGTCGATCGTCGCTCCCGCCGGACCTTCCAGTATGGCGTAGTCCACCGTCTCGCCCGCGGTCTCCGCGTCGGTCTGCAGGTCCAGCACCAGTTCATCGCCCAGCGTCAGGGCCTGGTCGTCGACAGGATCGAAGATCGGCGTGGAGGTGTCGATTGTGATGGTGAGGGACTCTGAGACCAGGCTGTCGGTCCCCGCCAGTGTCTGCACAGCGGTGATCTGGGCCTCGCCGTCGGCAAGTCCCGTGACCCCGTCGGTGGTGACGACGATAGTGTCTTCGCCGCCTGCCACGACGTCCGAGCCAATCGCCACGCCGTCCGCGTAGAGCGTCACCGTCGCGCCGGGCGTGACGTTGCCCACCACGAAGACCAGCGCCCGGCCGGCCGTGCTGTTGTTGCGGTTCGTGATGTCGTCCGCGTTGGAGACGCCGGTGTCGTACGCAGGCGCGAGATCCGGCTGAGAGGGGGTCGTTGGCACGACCTGCGCTTCGACCGCGAGCACGTAGTCGTATGTCGCTCCGCCCTGCGTGTAGGTCAACGTCAGCGTATCCGAGAAGGTGCCGATGCTGGCGACATTCAACCACAGTTGCGCGGTGAAGGAGTCGGCGTTGGCGATCTGCCAGTCATCGCCGGGATTCCCCGCGGCATTGGCCGGGGCGATGAAATATTTGCCCCCCGTGTCCAGCAGGGCCGAGGTGACGGTCAGGGACGTCGGGCCCGAGTTGAACACGCTCAACTCGATCATCACGGTCGTATCCTGCTGGATCGCGCCGAGGTCGGCGGCGTAATCAACGCCGTCCGGCGGCTCGGGCGCCGAACTGTCCAGATCCAGCACGAGTCCGGTGAAGTTCACGGGTGCATACGCAGCGCCGCTCCCCGCGCGGCGGAGGAGGACGAGCTCAGCGTCCTCCAGGGGCGGACCGTTGTAATTGTCGAGCACCGGCAGGTCTTCCAGCGCACCGTTCACGTCGGCGGAGACGTCGACGGTCGTGAGGGCGTTCATCCGGTCCATGAGTTCGTAGGCGGTGCCGTCGCGCAGGCGGGCGAAGACGGTGAAACCGCCGTTCTGCGAGTCGAGGTTGGAGCTGTTGTCGCCGACGTTGAAGAACCACTGCGAAGTGGCGGAATCCGGATCGCCTCCCAGCTTCGCCATCGCCACCGTGCCGCGCACGTTGCTCATGAGATCGCCATCGAACTCGTTCTGGATGGGATCGAAGGTGTCGATCTGCTCGACCGTGTTGCCGACAACCCGGAAGCCGCCGCCCTGCACCACGAAGTCCTCTACCGAGCGGTGCATGAACGTGCCGTCCCAGCGGGCGGAATTGGCGTAGGCGTAGAAGTTGTCGACGGTGATCGGGGTGATGTCCGGGGTGAGTTCGAGGTCGATCGTGCCGAGGTTGTAGTCGAGCCGCGCCAGACCGTTGAGGTCGCTGATGTCGACGGAGGCGTTGAAGAACCCGCCCGCGTCGCCGTCGCCCGAGTAGCCGTTGGCGCTGAAGCCCGCGAACTCGCCGTCCAGGCTCTCGCCGCTGCCGGAGATGAGCAGGTCGTCAACGATCTCGACGCGATAGTCTTCGTCAAGGTCGTTCTCCGGCGTGAAGCGCAGCCGGCGCGTGTCGGCATCGTAGTCGAGCGCGCCTGCGACCCGCTGGTCGTCGGCGGAGCCGACGACGCCGTCCGCGCCCGCCGCGTAGACGCGCAGCGCCTCATTGGTGACGACGCTCGCCGCCAGCGCTTCATCGAAGTCAACCCACACGCCTCCACGGCTGTCAGTGAACAGATCGGTGACATGCGGCCCGCCGGAGGGCGTGAGCTGGCCCGCGACGGCGAAGGTGAAGGTCTGCGGCCCGTCGCCGAGGCCTTCGTTCCAGGTGAAACTGACCTCGCCGCTCTTGGCGCCGACCGTGCCGTCCGTCGTGTCGAGGGCTATCGAGAACGTGACTGTGTCGCCGCCTGCCACGAAGGTGCTGCTGAAGTCCTCCGCCAGCACCCACCCATCCGGAAGGGCGAGGTTCGAGAGAACGAAGTTGTTGCCGTCGTTCTGGATTTCGAATTCGCGGATGCGAGCCGCATTGCCGAGCTGCTCAGCCCCGAATTGCCGAGCGATGGTGTCGCCATTGGTGATCTCGGAGACGCCCGTGAAGACGAGGGCGTCGAGCAGGCGGCGTTCCTCGAGTTGTTCGAGCTGAGGCCGTCCTGCCGTCCTGCCCCGTCCGGCACTGTCGAGCAGGCGGCGGCGCTCCCACGCCGATCTTCCCAGGGGGCTTCTGGTGGCAAGTCCGAACGCGAAGCGATTGACGGGACGTGGCATGTCATACAACTCCAACAGAAGCGGGGTGGCAAGTCGTCGCGCTTGCCGGGACTCTCAGAATGGCCGATCGGCCAAGAATTTATCGGAACCCGCGCCCTCTTTCAGCACTGGCGGGAGGCGCCGTCTTCCGAACCTAACGACTGGGCCCCGTCCGGTCGAACGGCAGCGGCCCGCGCCGCGGACGGAGGCGGCGCAAGGCTCCTCCTCTGAATCGACCAAACGCCGCGGCGAATCCTGCATTTGGCTGCTTCTACACCGCTGCGGCGACCCTGGTTCGACGCTCCTGCCACGGTCCGTCGGCGGCGGTACGCGGCGTCGCGGGCCGACGCCGAATTTCGGGGCGAGCGCGCCCCAACCTCTCGTCTCTCCATGCTGGTAAGACGCACGAGCCCGCCCTCTCATTGCCGCTGCTACGTGTCCAGGTACAGTTCGTACTCGTAGGGGTGCGGCCGGGTCGAGATCGCACGCACGTGCCGCAGCCGCTTTCCCTCGATCCAGCCTGCCAGAAAGTCCGCGGGAAATACCTCGCAGCGGGTCAGGAACGCCTGGTCGGCCGCCAGCGATTCGAGCGCATCGTGCAGCGACCAGGGGAGGCTCTCGATGCGGCTGCGGAAGTCGGCATCCTGGCGGGCGATGTCCACGTCAAAGGGGCCGAAGTTGTGCTGCGACTCTTCCACGCCCTCGAGAATCCCGTCCAGCCCCGCCATCAGCATCGCCGCCAGCGTCAGGTAGATATTGCCCGTGAAGTCCGGTGGGCGGTACTCGATGCGCTTGTCCTCCGGCGTGACGGCGTACTTGGGCACGCGGATCGCCGCCGAGCGGTTCGCCAGCGAATAGAACAGGTTGACCGGGGCTTCGTACCCCTCGACCAGCCGCTTGAACGAATTCGTCGAGGGATTGGTGATCCCCGTCAGGGCCCGCCCGTGCGTGAGCAGCCCGCCGATGTATTTCAGTGCCAGGTCGCTCAGGTTCGCGTAGTTCCGCCCCGTCCGATCATAGAAGAGGGGCTCGCCGTCCTTCTCGAGCTTCTGGTGCACGTGCATGCCGTTGCCTGCTTCGCCGTAGACCGGCTTGGGCATGAAGGTCGCCAGCTTGTCGTACCGCCGGGCAATGTTCTTGATGACGTACTTGATGAGCATCGTCTGGTCGGCAGCCCGCAACAGCGGCTGAAGGTCGACCTCGATCTCGCACTGGCCGGGCGCGCCGACCTCGTGATGGTGATACTTCACCGCCACGCCCATCGACTGCAAGCATTCGCAGACCTCGCTGCGCAGATCATGCAACTGGTCGGCGGGGGGCAGGCGCAAGTAGCCGCCTTTGTGAGCGATGCCCGCGCCCATGCCGTCCGTGTGCACCTCGCCGCAGTCGATCTCCAGGTGCGCCGAGTACGGCGAGTTGTGGATGCTGACGCGGTCGAAGACGTGGAACTCGAACTCCGGCCCCATCATTGCCTCATCCGCCACGCCGCTGTTGCGCAGGCACTCGAGGGCGCGCAGGGCGATGGTGCGGGGATTGCTGGCGAAGGGCTCCTTGGTGTCCGCGGTGACGGTGTCGCAGACGAAGCTGAGCGTGGGGTGCTGAAAGAACGGGTCGATGAAGCCCGTCTCGGGAAGGGGCAGGGCGGCGACGTCGCCGCTC
>CAZZPX010000319.1:0-4624 GCA_964655955.1 uncultured Phycisphaerales bacterium
ACGAGTGTTCCGTTCGTTCCCAAACCGATCTTCATGTCGTACCTCCCAGAGATGCCCCAGGCATCCCACACATCGTGCGTCCCCGGACGAGCGCCCGCCCTGCACCAGGACGAAAAGCCGCTCTGAAGGTCAGAATAATCGATATCTCGGCTGGGGCAAGCGTAAAGACGGGAAACGCGGCTCCAAGCGGCAGTTCTGGCTCTTCACCCCAGGGAGCGGCGGTCCAGCCGCGCCCTTGTCCCCGGGGGACAGATCGCGACAATGGGGCGGCGTCCGACGCGCTCGCGTCAGCGTCCATCTGGTTGTGGAGACAAGTTGATGAGCCGGCCTAACAGCCTCACACGTCGTCAATTCGTCCGTCGTGCCGGTGCGGGAGCGGTCCTCGCCCCGTGGGTCGCGCCCTCGCTCGCCGGTGCGGTCCAGGTCAGCCCCAGCGAGCGGCTGACCATGGGGATCATCGGCTGCGGGGGCATGGGCAACGCCGACCTCGGCGCCTTTCTCAGCCAGCCCGACGTGCAGGTCCTCGCCGTCTGCGACCCCGACTCCAGCCATCGTGAGGCCACCCGCCAGCGTGTCGAGACGCACTACGCCCGTAACACGCCGAGCGGCACGTACAACGGTTGCGACGCCTACAACGACTTTCGCGAACTGCTCGCCCGGGAGGACATCGACACGATCGTCATGGCGACGCCCGACCACTGGCACGCGCTCGTCGTCGTCGCCGCCGCCAGAGCGGGCAAGGACATCTACGGCGAGAAGCCGCTCAGCCTCACCATCGCCCAGGGCCGCGCCATGAGCGACGCGGTCAAGCACTACGGCCGAGTCTTCCAGACGGGCAGCCAGCAGCGCAGCAGTTGGCAGTTCCGCTTCGCCTGCGAACTGGTGCGCAACGGCCGCATCGGCGCGGTGCGGCGCGTGACCTGCGGCCTGCCCACCGGCCCGAGCACTGACACCAAGCAGCCCGCGCCAGTGCCGGAGGGCTTCGACTATGACCTGTGGCTGGGCCCCGCGCCCTGGCAGCCGTACTGCGAAGGCAGAACGCACTGGAATTTCCGCTGGATTCTCGACTACTCGGGCGGTCAGGTGACGGACTGGGGGGCGCACCACATCGACATCGCGCACTGGGGGCTGGGGCTGACGCGCACGGGGCCGATCGAAGTCGAAGGCGTCGGCGAGTATCCCGCGGAGGGCCTGTGGAACGCCGCCACCAGCTATCGCTTCACCTGCAGGTACGAGAGCGGCGTGGAGCTGATCGCAACAAACGACTTTGAGAACGGCGTGCTCTTCGAGGGCGAGGCGGGCTGGGTCTTCGTGAATCGCAGCCGCATCGACGCGGAGCCCAAGTCGCTGCTGCAGGAGAAGATCTCCCCGACGGAGGTGCATCTGCCCGAGTCGCCCGGGCACCACCGCAACTTCCTGGATTGCGTCAGGTCACGGCGCGAGCCGATCGCGCCCATCGAAGAGGCGCACCGCACCATCACCGTGGCGCACCTGGGCAACCTCGCCATGCAGCTTGGCCGGCCGGTGCGCTGGAATCCCGACAGCGAGACATTCATCGACGATCCGGCGGCGGAGCGCATGAAGGATCGCGCCCTGCGCGAGCCGTGGCGCCTGTGAGGGCGACGACAGAACCACCCGATTCCGAAGACTCGAACCGCAGACGAGGATTGAACATGCAACGCGGAACCCGATTCGTCCCACTCACCATCGTCACGCTCGCCGTGCTCTGCGGCTGGCTGTGCGCCGCGCCGGTTGCGGCGCAGATCGCAGACGAAGCCAAGGCGAAGATCGACATCGCCCTGCCCGCTGCGCCCATCGCCGAGCCGCAGCGCGAGCGCAAGCTGCTCGTCTTCAGCCTCAGCAACGGGTTTCAGCACAGCGCCATTCCCTACGGCGACTACACGTTCGCGCGCATGGGCGAGAAGAGCGGCGCGTTCACGGCGACGATAAGCACCGACCCCCAGGCATTTGCGCCGGCCAGCCTCGCCGAATACGACGCGATTCTCTTCAACAACACGACCGGGACGCTCTTCACCGACCCGGTTCTGCGCGAGAGCCTGATCAACTTTGTCCACGGCGGGGGCGGGATTGTCGGCATTCACGCCGCCACAGACTGTTTCTACGACTGGCCGCAGTTCGGTGAACTGATGGGCGGCTACTTCGACGGTCACCCGTGGAACGAAGCGGTCACTCTGAAGATCGACGAGCCCGACCACCCCGTCGCGCAGCCGCTTGGCGAGGAGTTCACCGTCGCTGATGAGATCTACCAGTTCAAGCAGCCGTACTCGCGCGAGAACCTGCGGGTGCTGGCGAGCCTGGACACGACGAAGACCGACATGAGCAAGAAGGGCATCGCACGCGATGACGGCGACTTCGCCGTGAGCTGGGTGCGCGACTACGGTCAGGGACGAATCTTCTACTGCTCGCTCGGTCATCGTCACGAGATCTTCTGGAACGAGGCGGTGCTGCGGCACTACCTGGCGGGAATCCAGTTCGCGCTGGGCGATCTCCAGGCGGAGGCCGAGCCGAGCCGGACCGGCGCGGCAATCGAAGGCGACCTGGCGCAAGCGTTCGCGGAGGCGGCGGAGTACGAATTCGGCGACAGCCGCCTGCCGCTGACCGCCATCGAGAACGCCGTGTTTGCAGCCGTCGACAGCCCCGCGGAGCGACGCTCGCTCGAGGCGCGCCTGATCGACCTGCTCAAGGACGAGGTGAGCTACGACGTGCAGGCGTTCGTCTGTCGCGAATTGTCGCTGGTCGGCGGCGAGGCGAGCGCCGAGGCGGTCGCGCCGTTGCTTGTCGACGAGAGGCTGTCGCACATGGCGCGCTACACGCTCGAGCGCCTCGACACACCCGCCGCGGATGAGGTTCTGCGCAACGCGCTCGAGCGGCTGGACGGGCAGCTTCGCATCGGCGTCATCAATTCGCTCGGCCAGCGCGGCAGGCGCGGGGCCGTCGCGCCGCTGCTGGCGCTGGCGCAGGATTCCGAGACGGACGACGCCACCCGAGCCGCCGTCGCGGAGGCGATCGGCCGACTGGGCGGCATGGAAGGCAACGATGCGCTGGTGAACCTCGCGAATCTCGGCAGGCAGACGCAATCGGGCGAGTTGCTCGAGGCGTGCTACCTGGCGATGGCGCAATGCGCCGAGTCACTCGTCGAGGAGGGCAAGCTCGAGCAGGCTGCGGGCGTAGACGTTGGCGAGCGCGTCGGGCTGGGTCAGGCGCATCGAGCGCACGTCCCACTGCGGCAGCGGATCCATCGTGTCGAGCGCGGTCTGCCACGGCACCGTGTGACGCTTGCCGGAAGCGAAGTGGATCTCGACTTCGTCGGCACCCGGGTGCAGCTCGGCGATCACTCCCTCGCCCCACCCAGACCGGTGGTTCACGGCACGGCCGGGCAAGAACGACGTGCAACGGTAGAACGCGACGAAGCCCGACCAGTCGACCCCGCCCTCCGTGATTCCTGCCTTGGCAGCAAGGTAGTCGAACCACGGCTCGCTGCCGAACGTGCTCCGCAAGTGCTTCTCGCACTGCTCCTCGACGCCCGCCACGTCGTCGAGGCCGAACTCCGCGAGCGACGTCAGCGTGCGCAGGACGTCGCCGCCGCGCTCGCGCTCGTCGAGCGCTTCGATCAGCATGCTGCCGAGCACGCCGGTGCGCTCCTTCTCCCCCTGCTCGACCAGCGCGTTCATCGCGCCGAGGTAGCGCGTGAGCTCTCGTGGCTCCGCCATTTCCTCGAGCCAGAGCCGTTCGAGCGTTTCGAGATCACCTCGACGGGCAACTTCGTCGAGAGGCAGAGCTGTTTGCGTCATCGGGGGCAGTGCCGCGCGGCCGGCGTGGCTTCTTGCGTGGGTGCGGTTGCGGTCAGCGAAGCGTGGATCATTCGGCAAGCCGCGCGACGAGGCTTCCGACCTCGGACGGAAGCACGCTCTCGTCGAACGCGCTTGGGGGAACGCGATCGAGCACGTGGCCCGGCGCAACGAGGATCACGTAGAACTCGGTTTCGTAGAGTTGGCGGAACGCTTGCATCTTGCCGACGTGCTGCGCATCCCACTCGGCCAGGACCTCGATGATCGCGGTCTTGCCTTCGCGGCCGCGGCCGCGCAGCACGATGCACGGCGAGTAGGCCGCGACCTTGCCGCCGTCAATGCGTACCTCGTAGCGCCGCGGCGCATGCGAGTGCGCGACCCCCTGACGCGAGAGCCGATCGCAGAGGCGCTGCTCCATCAAGCTCTGCATCGGCCGGCCGCCGCAGCGCCCGTAGGATCGACCCTTCTCCGGCACGACGAAGTAGTCTTCCTCGAACTCGGCACTCTGACCGTAGGTGTCGTAGCTCGTCACGTGTGCACTCTTACGTAGCATGCGCTCGGCGGTGCGCCGCGCGCGTGATGCGGCGGTCAATGCGGACCGGCGCCGGTCCGTAGATTTCGTCGTGGGCCTGCGCGGCGGCTTCGCTGCGGCGCTCTTGCGCGCGGGCTTTTTCTCCGCCGCCGGAGCGCTACCGCTGGGCTTCGCCGGCGCGGCCGGCTTCGCGGCCTTCGCTTGCGCGGCAGGCGCGGTCGTCTTGCGCTTGGCCGCCGGCGCGTCCGACCAACCCCTCGCTGTGCACCGTCCCGTCGGCATA
>CAZZPX010000320.1:0-4592 GCA_964655955.1 uncultured Phycisphaerales bacterium
AGGAACTCGCCGACGAGATCGGCGTCAGCAAGGTCACGGTCTTCGAGCACGTCGAAGCGCTCATCAAGAAAGGCGCGCTCGTGCGCGAGCCGAACAAGGCTCGCTCTTTGTCAATCGCTGACGGCGTCAGCATCCCCGATGAAGACCGACCCTCGCGCTTTCCCCTGCTCGGCAAGATCGCGGCCGGCTACCCCATCGAGAAATTCGCCGCCGCCGACGAACTCGACATGGCGGACTTCTTCGGACGCACCGCCCGCGACAGCGGCTGCTTCGCCCTGCAGGTGGATGGCGACTCGATGAAGGATGAGGGCATCTGGGACGGCGACTTCGTCATCGTCCGCCGCAGCGACACCGCCCGCAACGGCGAGCGCGTGGTCGCGCTTCTGCCCAACGGCGAGACAACGCTCAAACGCTTCTATAAGGAAGGCGACCACATCCGCCTTCAGCCCGCCAACCCCGATTTCGAGCCCATCATCGTCAAGGACTGCCAGATTCAGGGCACGGTCGTCGGCATCCTGCGGCGGTACTGAGTCGGGCACGCCGCGTTTCGACCGTTGCCATCTTCATGGAGCCGGCGCTGCCGGCGACGCCGCGGTCATCGCGACAGCGGCCGTCATCGGTGCAGTGCAGCCGGCGTCACCGCGGCGCCGCAGTGACGCCTCGACGTGCCCAAGCCCGGGGGCGAAGGCGGGTAGCGAACCACACCTCCCGGGCACGGCGTCGGCAGCGCCTCCGCGCTCTCAGCGCGCGTCGCGCCGCTCTCCGCACAACACAACACGGCTCGACCGCAGTAGACTCGCTTCGTCGCAACGAGCATTGTTGCCGGTCGCTCATTGTCGCCTGCCGGAAGGTGCCGCCCAATGGAAGAGCCGGACCCCGCTTCGACGCCTCGACGAAGATCGCAAAGCAACCGGCGGGGGGCGTGGCTCCTCTCCATCGTGGTTGTGGTCAACCTGAGTTTCTCGCTGGTGGGCGGCTACTTCACATTCAGCGACGGGTTCTCAGCGCAGCTCGCGCAGACGTACGCGTACGAAGATCTCAAGAAGCTCGGCGTGATCGACGCCGAGAAGGAGCAGGAAGAGTTGGGCGAGTACCTGCAAGAGAATCCCGATTACATGATCGAAATCTATTGGGCGAGGAACGCGGTCGACAGGTTGATGCTCGTGAGCGTAGCCGGCGTCATCATGGCGCTGGTGAACGGCCTGCTCCTGTTCCTACTTCTGGCCTTGGCAAGCCAGCCGGTGACAGAGCAGGAGAGCGCCGCGTCTTCGTAGACCGGCGTGCAGTGGAACTGTGTGGGGCAGTACGCGCGTGGTGGAACATGCCGGTCAAGATCGCTTCAGTGCACGGGCGCGTGGCGATCCTCCTCGATCCAGGATGCGCGGACACGGAATTGTACAGCGAGAATGAGTGCGTCCTGTTGTGAAACCTAGCGGACTCGTCCATGGCGTCTGGGGGTGGGGCGGGCGTCTTGCCCCGCCGTAGCTGACGCAATTCACCGCACCTGGCGGGAGACACGCCCGCCCCACCGCAGTTGTCTAACGCTACGAACGACTGCAAGGCGCTCAACTTCTCATCCGTGTTAGAGGCCCGCTGGATCTTCCGAATCGACGGGTTCGTCGGCGGGGTCCGGGGCGAGCGCGGCCGGCTCCATCGCCGTGTTGTCGGCCAGATCCGCATCGTTCTCATCGAGCGGCTCCCAGCGCACTTGCGCCTGGCCAAGCACCATACCCGTCGCGTACGCGAGGTCCGTCTGTGACACCTGGTAGGCGGTGAGGGCGGCGATCTCACTGCTCTGCGCGTCGGCGAGGCGCGCCTGCGCGTCGAGCACATCCGTGCTCGTGCGCAATCCCAGCTCATACTGCCGCTCCTCCGCCCGCAGCGTCCGCTCGGCGAGAATGACCCGCTGGGCGCTGGCGAGCACGCGCTGCCAGCTTGCGCGCAGGTTGTCAATGGCGTCGAGCACTTCCTGACGGATGAGCGTCTCGCGCTGCGCTTTCGTCGCGAGGCTCTGCAGGCGATTGAGAATGGCGCGATGCACGCGCGCCTTGGCCGCTTCGTTGCCAAGGGGAATCTCGCCGCGCACGCCCAGGCGCCAACTGTCATAGTCGCGCTCGGCGACGGTCTCGAAGGCGTCACCATAGGAATCGTCGACCGCATTCCAGCCATAGGAATACTCGAGCGCCAGCAGCGGCAGGGTCTGGTTCTTCTCGAAGTCGATCGTGCTGGCGTTCTGGGCGATTTGCAGCTCGATCTGCAGCATCTCCATGCGCTGGTCGAGCGCGACGGCGGTGAGCTGGTCGGGATTCAGATCGAGATCCAGCGGGTTGGGATCCGTCGTCGTGATGACATCCGTCGCGCCGCCCATAGGCAGCGTGGGAGAGTTGAGCAGCCGCTTGAGGTTGCGCTGGCGGTTGAGCACGCGATTCTGGGAGATGATGATCTGTTCGAGCGTATCGGCGACGCCCGACTCCGCCCGCAGCAACTCGACCTCCGGCGCCTGCTCTGCGTCGATGAGGCGCTTGGCGCGCTCGTACTGTGCCTGGGCCAGCTCGTACTGCACCTGCCGCACCTCGAGTTCCTTGCGCGTGGCGTAGAGCAGCCAGTACTGGCGATCGACCTCGGCGAGGACGCGAGTCACTTCCAGCTTCGCCTGCGCTGCGGTCGACTGCTGCTGATATGTGGCGATGCGGATGCCGTGCGTGTTGGCGCGCAGCCCCGCGCCGCGCAGCAGGTTGTGCGTGAGCGAGAGATTGAGCTCCGCGTCGAACGAGGGATTGAGCGTATTGAATTGCAGATCGCGGTCGACACGATTGAAGGGCAGGTCGACGTTGATGCTGCCGCCCGTGCGCAGCGGGATGCGCACGCCCAAGCTGGTGCTGGTCGCGTTGGACTTGGCGCTGGTCAAGGTCGACGAGGTCTGGCGATCGGCCTCGGCATAAGACGTCGCAGCGGTGAAGACGGATTCGAAGCGGGCCTCTTCCTCGGTGACGCCCGTGGCGGCGATGGTGGGAGAGAAGAGCGCCACCTGCAAGTCCAGGTTCGACGCGAGCGCCAGGCGGCGACACTCCTCCAGCGTCAATTCAATTTCGGCCGGGGCCGGCGCAGCGAGCGGCTCAGCCGGCGCAGCGGTGTCCGCGGCCGCGAACTCATCGACATGCAGCGCATCGATTTCCTGCAAGCGCTCAGGCGGGACCTCGAATTCCAGGAACCGTTCGCTGCTCCAGGGATGGTATTTGCAGGAGATGAGGGAGAGGGGGGCGAGCAGCGCGAGGGCGCGGCGAGCCGAGCGCCGGCGGCCGGCGCGGGCGGCCCGGAATTGCGAAGCGGAGTCATTCATGTCGGAGCGCCTCGATGGGATCGAGCCGGGCGGCCTTGATGGCGGGGAACATGCCGAAGAGGATGCCGACGAACGCGCTGAAGCCGAACGCCATGGCGATGGCCCACATGGGTATGGAGGCGCTGCTGAGCGCGCCCTCGCCGCCGCTCTGTTTGAGCAGGAGCGTCAGCACCTCGCCGAGCAGGACGCCGACCGCGCCGCCGACGCAGCAGAGGGTGACGGCCTCGATGAGGAATTGGAAGAGGACGACGCCGGGCCGGGCGCCGACTGCCTTGCGCAGTCCGATCTCGCGCGTGCGTTCGGAGACGGAGACGAGCATGATATTCATGATGCCGATGCCGCCGACGAGCAGGCTGACGCCGACGATGCCGCCGGCGACGCCGGTCATAACGCGCGCCATCTGCTTGAACTGCTCGACGTACTGCTCGATGAACTCGACGCCGAACGTATCGGGATCGTCCGCCTTCAGGCCGCGGGCGTTACGCATGTAGAACTGGATCTCGGCGCGTGCCTCTTCGGTGACGTCAGGCGACGTGGTCTGCGCAACGACATAAATGCCGGGTTCGCGGATCTTCCAGGCCGTCGAGTGGGGGATATAGATTTCCGCTTCCGAGCGGGTTCCCCCGAAGATCTCGCCGAGTTCCTTCGTCTCGACGACGCCGACGATCTGAAAGCGTCGGCCGTCGGCAACGATGTATTCGCCAATGACCTGGCGGGGCAGGCGCAGTTCATCGATGGCCTTGTCGTTGATGATGCAGACCTGGCGTTTGGCCTGCTCGTCGATGGGAAGGAATTCGCGACCCTGCACGACGGAGCGAGCCTCGATGCGGTGCCAGTCGGGGCGGATGCCGGTGATCTGCACGCCGGAAACCACCCTTTGGTCGTACTGGGCGCTGGTCATATACTCGCTGAGCGGCGTGAGGCTGGCGAGCGACGGGCACTTGTCAAGCATGCCGTCGACCTCGTCAAGCGTCATGCGGATGTCGTACCAGCTATAGCCCTCCTGCTGCGCCTCGCGCGAGAAGCGCGGAAAGACGTAGACCTTATTGGCGCCGAAGTCGGCGAACTGATCGAGGACGAAGGTCTGCAGGCCGTTTACCGCGGCGATGACCGAGGTGACGGACGCCACGCCGATAATGATGCCGAGCGAGGTGAGAAACGAGCGCCCCTTGTTGACCCAGATCTGCGCGAGCGCGAGCAGGATGGACTGAGGGAGCAACCTTAGCATGCCGGCGACTCCTTCGAAGGCGCG
>CAZZPX010000321.1:0-4586 GCA_964655955.1 uncultured Phycisphaerales bacterium
TGTTCGGCGCTGAGGCCGAGGATGCGCCCTGCGACGATGGGCGCAGCGATGCAGGTGAGCGTGGCGTGGTGCCAGCCGTACTCGCGCACGCCCGGCTCGCCGAACTCGCAGAGGCGCATCTCGATCTCGTGGCCGATGACGGTGCCGAGGATGAGATCCTTACCGCCCAGGTCCTTCATTTCGCAGATGGAGAGGGCGGCGGGGATGATGTCGCTGGGGTGCGAGGGGTCGGCCTTCCAGTAGATGTCGTTGTAGTCCATCGCCCGGATGCACAGGGCGTTGAGCAGCGCCGTCATGACCGGATCGGTCTTGAAGCCGGAGCCGAAGACGGTGCAGGTGGGCTTGCCGCCCATGTCGCGGGCGTGCTCCAGGAGGATCTGCACGTCGTGCTGCTGAGACCCGCCCAGGGCGCAGCCGAAGCTGTCAAAGAGGTAGAGCTTGGCGGCGTGGATCGCATCGGGGCTGAGGCTGTCGTAGCTGAGACTGGTTGCCCAGTCGGCGAGCCTGTAGGTGATGAAGTCAGTGTGGGACTTGCTGGTGTCGTGGCCGGCCATCAGTGGCGCTCCTGCGGCAAACGTGCTTCTGTGGAAGGAACGGAACAGGCGGGCAGGATAGCAGGCGGCGTGCCGGCTGGCAGGACGCGTAAACGCTCTGGCCTCAAAAAGGAAGTGACCACGGAGTCGATGGAGCGCGCGG
The DNA here is from genome assembly GCA_964655955.1 of uncultured Phycisphaerales bacterium. Lineage (GTDB taxonomy): Bacteria > Planctomycetota > Phycisphaerae > Phycisphaerales > JAGLTS01 > CAZZPX01. The sequence continues at coordinate 697 of CAZZPX010000321.1, forward strand.
AGGGAAGGCAGGGAATGCGGGACTGGAAACGGCGCGAGCGAACCGCTCAGCGCGGGTGCTGCTGGAGAACTCACTTCGACCAGACCAGGTGGGGCAACCTATCCCGCGGCCCTTCTTCGACAAGTTCCCGCTGATGCTCGAGGCAGATCTGGCGAAGCTGCGCCACTGTCATCTGCTCGCGCTGCGCAACGTCGTTCGCCTCCGCTTCCATCTCTTCCTCCGTGACCTCCGTGAGCTTCCTGGTTCATCCCGCTCAGTCTGAGCATCTGCGAACCGCGCCGCTACTCTCGGCGGCCGCCAAGCCAGCCTTTCCTGCGAAAGAACAAGAGCATCCCCGCCGCCACCGTCGCCATCGCGAGAAGGAGTGTCGGATAGGCGTAGGGCCAGGAGAGTTCCGGCATGCGCTCGAAGTTCATGCCGTAGATTCCCGCCATGAACGTCAGCGGGATGAAGATGGCGGCGAAGATGGTCAGCACCTTCATGATGTCGTTCATGCGGTTGCTGAGCATGGTGAAGTGCGTGTCGAGCAGCCCGCCGGTCAACTCACGGTACGTCTCAATCAGATCGATGAGCTGGGTCGCATGATCGGCGGCGTCGCGGAGAAAGACGCGCGTCAGCTTGTTGATCAGCGGCGATTCGTCGCGCAGCAGCGCGCTGAGCATGTCGCGCGTGGGCCAGATCGCTCGGCGCAGAACCAGTAGGTCGCGCTTGAGGCGATAGATGTCCGGGACAACATCCCCCCTGCTGTCAGCGAGCACGCTTGCTTCCAACTCCTCAATGCGGTCGCCGATCTGTTCGGTGAACGGAAAGTAATTGTCGACCACAGCGTCGATGAGGGCATAGGCCAGATAGCCGGCGGTCCGCTCACGGATGGGACTCTGCGGATTGCGGATGCGCTTGCGCACTGGGTCGAAGCAGTCGCCGTATCGCTCCTGGAATGTGAGAATATAGTCGCTGCCGACGACAATGCTGACTTGTTCGGTGTTGCGCTGCTCTCCCGCCTGAAGCATGCGCACGACGAGAAAGAGATGGTCGTCGTAGGGCTCAAGCTTGGGGCGCTGGTGCGTGTTGAATATGTCTTCCAGCGCGAGCTTATGAATGCTGAACCGCTGCCCCAGCTCCTGGATGAGTTCGACATTGCCTAGACCTTCAACGTTGATCCAGGCGACTGGGTACTTTCCCAGGTGCGAGTTGAGATCAGCGAGCCCCTCGACCGGATGCTCCTCCAGCCCGCCTGGGCCGTACGCCATGATCGTGATCCTCGGCTTCACCGCCTCAGGCGCGGCTTCGAGCATTCCCGGCTGCGTGCCAGGCGCGTGGCGCAGTCGAATCCGAGGAATGTGACGCGCGATCTGCCTGGTCACGATCATGGAGCGCCTGCCTTTCGCAGCAGCGTAGTGTGAACTTCTCTGAGGCTTCATGGCGGCGTGATGCACATCGCGGGGTCCGACCGCAAGGTCGCAGCCTCATCGCCCGCTTGCTCAGTCTCCAACGGCGCCCAGAAACCGTAGTGATTCTCCACGACGTTGGCGTAACCTTGCGTCTTGTAACTTGACTGCGCGTTGTAATTCCAGCCCAGATGCGCCGAGCCGCCGCCGGAGTTTGTGGTGACGAACAGCGTGTTGCGCAGGTGGCCGAAAAACCGCGCCTGGTCGGCGGGGGCCCGTTTATCGCCGGCGCTGGGATCGACGGGCACCCAGCCGTAGCCGGGCAGATAGAGCTGCGTCCAGCGATGAAAGACCTCGTCGATGCTCGCCGCGTCGGAGCGGCCGGCGATGCTGCCCTGGTAACGCGCCGGCAAGCCCGCAGCACGGCAGAGTGCAATATAGGTGAAGGCATATTCCGAACACGATCCCGTGCCTCGCTTCAGCACGACCTCCGGCACGTCCCAGCCGCCGATCAGCTTGTATTCGACGTTCTCGATCACGTAGTCGTACACCTTGCGCGCGATCCAGTAGGCGTTGGTCTCGTCGCCGACGATTCTGTTGGCGACGTCCTGGATGTAGCCTTCGCTGTAGCGGTAGCGCGGGGCGTCGACGGTGTAGTGCTCGCGGATGTCAGCAGGAATGTCGGCGAGCGTGCCCACCTTCTCGGGGCGCACGAGGTGCTTGATCGCGTGCAGTTCAACGTCGACCGTGTAGCCCAGCGTCACTTTCTCGCCCACACCCACGCGCGGAATCTCGTACACCGCGCACGGCTGCCCCCAGGCGTCATCCTCCATCGTCGTCGGCTGCGGCGAGAAGCTCGGCTCAGCGAGGATCCGCTGCCGCGGCGACGACTGCGGCACGGCGATTGCGACCTTCAGATCCAACACCTCGCCCGGGCCGTAGTTCACCGCTTCCCAGAGGTAGTCGATGCGATTCCTGACCGGATCGGTGACGCGGAACGTCTCTTCGCCGTTCGTCTCGAGTTTGTAGATCGTGCGCGACTCGAAGTCGACGTTCCACAGGTCTCCATCCGCCCAGGTGACTCCGGTCGCGTGGTTGTGGGGCGCATCGATGATGCCGATCGCCTTGCCGTCCTCGGGGCGAATCATATAGATTTCGTCGGTGATCCGGTCACTGACCCAGAGATACGTGCCATCGAAGCAGAACGAGCCGCTCGTACTGGTGGGCGCGTCATAATAGCCGAGAATCGTGCCGTCGTCGGGGAGGACACGGTAGATCTGTCCCTCGGCGAGAATGAAGAGCGTGCCGTCCATCCAGGCGAGGCCGGTCACCTTTTCCGCGGGCGCGGAGAAGAGCGTCTCCACGACGCCGGTCTTGGGGTCGAGGCCGCAGATTTGCCCATTGTGATCGTCGCCGACCCAGAGCAAGCCGCCGCCGAAGGTGAGCCCGTGCGGGTGCGTCACCGGCGCCTGAAACGCGCGTCGCTTCGAGCCGTCTGCCCGTTTGATCTCGTGGATTTCGGCATTGCGCCAGTCGGCGATGAAGAGCGAGTCGCCGTCGCTTGCGATTCCCATCGGGTAGTCGGTCGGCGAGGTGTAGGCGTGCAGCACGTCGCCGGGGGCGGCGCCGGCTGTCATTGGCGCCAGCACACCCCAGAAGAGCAGCGCCACCCCCACCGTCTGCATGATCCTGACGCACCGGCTGTCGTTGCTCGTTCGCATGCTGCATCTCCGTATCAGTGAACGCGGCGAGATCGATCGATCCTGAGCGCACTCGCGGTAGCACTGAAGTCACATTCTAACGTCAGCAATGGCGACGATGGATGAGTCAGCGCCAGGCGCGCAACAGCCCGGCCGGGACGGGCCTGGCCGGGCTGAAACGCATCAGTGACGATGTGCCGCTGTTGCGATTGGGGAACGAGGTGCTGCAGAGACTCAGAGGACGTCAGCGGCGACGGCGGACGCCGAGCAGGCCGGCAACGCCGAAGAGCGCCGCGGTGCCGGGTGCGGGGATGTCGAGAACGGGCACGGCCTGAAGCGTGCCAGCCGCCACGGACCCCATGGCGAAGACGGTGTAGACGTTCCCGTTCATAACGTTCAGGCCGGGGACGCTAAGCGCCAGGCCGCCGCCCATGTCGAGCCGTACTTCGAGGTCGTACGTCCCGCCAGGTACGCTGATGTAGCCGCCGCTTTGCTGGAAGCTCACGCCGTCGAAGAGCGGTGCGTCGCCCGGATCGTACGGCGCCGCGAAGATGTCCACCGCGGGCGCATCGGGCGAGAGGTGGATGAAGCGAATGCGGGCGGCATTGGGATCGATCGTGTTGTCGTCGACGTAGACGACGGGCGTGATGTTCGAGAGGAAATCAGTCGCGGCCACCGTGTAGTCCATCGTGTCATCGATCATGACGTCGGCGTCGATGACGACAGGGCCGTCCGCGCCGGTGGGCGTGACCTTGAAGTTGTAGGTGTCGCTGGGGAGGCTGATGTAGCCCGTGCCAGCGGT
>CAZZPX010000322.1:0-1266 GCA_964655955.1 uncultured Phycisphaerales bacterium
CCCGGGCCGGCTCGACCCGCAGCCGCAGCTCACCGACTGGCTGCTGGTGCGGGCAAGGATGTCACAGCAGGAGATCGGGCCCAGGCTCGGCGTCGCCGGCGACGGCCACGGTCTGCGCATCGAGCACCTCGAGTTTCGCAACGTGACATTCGAGTACAGCGGCGGGGAGCGCGTCCTCGAGGAGTTCAACCTCGCCGTCGAGGCGGGTGAGACGATCGCGCTCGTCGGGCCCACGGGCGGCGGCAAGAGCACCATCGTCAGCCTGCTCTGCCGCTTCTACGAACCTACCGCCGGCTCGATCACGATCAACGGAGTGGACTACCGCGAGCGCAGCCTGCACTGGCTGCAGTCCAACCTGGGCATGGTGCTGCAGGCGCCGCACCTGTTCAGCGGCACGATCAGGGAGAACATCCGCTACGGCCGGCTCGACGCGACGGACGACCTGATCGCCGAGGCCGCACGGGTGGCCCGCGCGCACGAGTTCATCGCCGCCCTGCCCGACGGCTACGAGACGCAGGTCGGTGAAGGCGGCAGCCAGCTTTCCACCGGGCAAAAGCAGCTTGTGTCGCTCGCCCGGGCGGTGCTCGCCGATCCGCAGATCTTCGTGATGGACGAGGCCACGTCGTCGGTCGACACGGAGACGGAGCATCTCATCCAGGAGGGCATCGAGCGCCTGCTCGCGGGTCGCCTGGCCTTCGTCATCGCGCATCGCCTGTCGACGATTCGCAACGCCGATCGCATCCTGGTGATCGAAGCCGGGCGCATCGTCGAAGCGGGAAGGCACGAGGATCTCATCGCGCTCGGCGGCCGCTACTTCGAGCTGTACACGCACCAGTTCAGCGAGGAGCAGCGGCAGAGCGTGCTCAGTGCGAGCGACGAGTGACGAGGCGGCGCGGACTCGAGAGACCGGATGCCGGCAGCGAGGCGCCCGCCGTCAGCGCGCGGCCTTATCGCTGCCGCGCGCAGTCACGCTCAGCTCGACCGGTGCCGCTTCCGCCGCCTTGCCGTGCTGCACCATCTGCACGCGCTGCGTCGTCCAGTCGGTGACGCGCAGGTCGGGGCTGTCGGGCCCGTCGTGCACGCGCAGCAGGTTGTATTGGTTGTCGCGCTGTGCGGGCAGGAAGCCGGCGCCGCGAATGAGCTTGCACAGCACCGCTTCGCTCATGCAGTACGTCGTCCCCGCCGCCGAAACGACGTTCTCCTCCATCATCACCGACCCCATATCGCTGGCGCCGAAGGAGAGCGCCACCTGGCCGAGGTGCGGCC
>CAZZPX010000322.1:1276-4585 GCA_964655955.1 uncultured Phycisphaerales bacterium
GCTTGAACCGATCGAGTAGACGTTGTCGAGCACCAGCCGGCTGAGCGCCTGCGTGCGGAGGTAGGCCGTCGAACCCGCCAGGCGCAGGCGCTTGGCGAAGAGGGGATGCGCCCTGGCATCGCCGTCGCCATGCACCGTGGCAACGACATCGCCGGGGAATTCGCCTTCCTCTGCCGGCTGCTGACCCCACTCGCTGAGTCTGCCGAGCGGCGTGTTCTGCCGCTGAAACGGCCAACTGATGAACGCCTTGTAGCGTCCCCCCGCCGCCGCATAGTCGGTTCCCGCCGCGAAGTCAGCGATCGCCTTGTCCTGCCACTGCCGCACCAGCAGCATGTGGTGGATGCGGTCGGCGATGCCTTCGATGTGGCCGAACATCATCGTGGCGCTGGTGAACATACCCAGCTCGTGGGCCACGTTCATGACGGTGAGCCAGGCCGCGGCGTCGCACTTGTCGTAACCGATGCGCCGGCGGACGGGATGCGCGAAGATCTCCCCGCCGCCGCCCGGGATCGAGTCGAGCCCCGCCTCGCGCATCCTGCGCATCACCCACAGCAGCTTCTCGCGCAGCGTCGAGCCCGGCGCCTCGAAGAAGTCGACGAACTCGATGAACTCCGGCGGGCTGAAGCCGTGCACGTGAATGTGCGGAAAGGCGCACTTGATTTCGCGCAGCAGGTCCAGGTACCAGTCGAGCGGCAGGTCGGCGTTCATGCCGCCCTGCAGGAGAATCTGTGTCCCGCCGATGGCGCTGAGCGCGCCGATCTTCGCCAGTAGCTCCTCGTAGGCCAGCGTGTAGCTGTCTTCGTCATCGGCGTCGCGGCGAAAGGCGCAGAAGGTGCAGTGCGCGGTGCAGACGTTCGTGTAGTTGATGTTGCGGTCGATCACGTAGGTGCGGACCGAGTCGCCGTGCAGGGTGCGGCAGCGGCGGTCGGCCCAACGGCCCAGTTCGACCAGGGGCATCTCGTGGTAGATCCGCAGGGCCTGCTCCCCGGTCAGGCGCGCCTCCCCCGCCGCCACCGCGCGCAGCAGACCCGGGTCGGTTCCCGCACAGCCCGGGCTGGTCGCGGGGCAGGTTCGAGAGTCCCGGCTGGCGGGCTGGGCGTGGGGCACGATCGCCTCCTGGGGACTGGGAACGGGCGGGCGGCAACCCGCCGCGGAGTTTCAAGAAGTTCTGAAAACTCTACTGGCCGAGTCCAGCTCAGTCCACCGCCGGGCCGCGTGTATCGCCTGCGCCGGAAGCGCCGGTTGGACCCGCCGCGCCCGCCTGCAGCCGTTATGGGCACATCGACCCGGCGGGCTGCCTCGCCGATAGCAGAGACGAGACCCCCCTCTTTCCGCGGAGTCGCCTCATGTCCATCGACCTGGTTCAACCGTATATTCGAGCCCTGCGGCAGCGCCGCCGGGGCGTCGCCGCCACCTGCTCGCTCATCGTCCTCTGCGGCGTGGTGCAGCTTGTGGTATTCGGCCTGGTGAATTACACGGACCTGCGCACCGGCCACGTCCAGGCGGACCAGGCCGACCCCGCACCCCTCGTGGTGACGGAGCGGGATCGTCGCGCCGCGGCGAACGACACCGCCGCGGCCAAACCCGCTGGAGCGCAGGGCGAGGCGGTCGCCGCCACGGTCAACGCCGTCGCCACGAAGTATGACGTGATCTTCGGCGTGGCGATCGGGATCAGCCGGGCCGTCGCCCTGCTCGCCGGGCTGCTGCTCTCGGGCCAGCTTCTCGTGGCGGTGATCGTGGCGAGCCAGGCGCAGCTCATGGCCCTGCCGCGCGTCGCCAGCGCCGCCTGTACGGCGATGCTGCTGGCGTTGACGCTGGCGCCGTGGGCGGACGTCTTCCCGGCCCTGGGCTTTCCCGGGGCGCTGCCCAGCTACCAGTACATGCTGGACACCGCGCCGCAGGCGTCAGCCGATGCCGGCCTCGCCGCCTCCGCCGCGGTCCTGGGGGCGAACCTGATTCTGCCGGTCCTGGTGATCGTGCTCGCCGCCCTCATCCTGCTGCGTTTCCACATCGCCATCAGCGACGACTGCAAGACCGTGATGCAGTACGAGAACGAGCTGCGCAACGCCACCAACACACCCGCGCTCGCCATGGAAGCCGTCCGCAAGGCCCGGGCCCAGATCCAGGAGAGCGGCGACAACGAGCAGTTGCACCCGGCGATGCGGCCGAAGAAGGACGAACTGCCCAGCGATGTGCAGTCGCTGCTGACCAAGTCCGTGCGGCGGAAGCCCGCCAAGCACGCAGACGACGACGATGAGGATGACCATCCGCGCCGCCCGCAGCAGGCAGCGGACGACCGCCGCTCCACGCAGGTCGGCTCCACCGAGCCGCTGCGCCGGCCGATCTGACCGATCGACTGGCCCGCGAGTCCCAGGACACAACAAAGCCCGACGGTCTGACCGCCGGGCTTTCTTCTTCCTCCCTTCTTGCAGGGCGTCTGATCGCAGCTACACGGCGCTGCGCAGAGAAGCGAAGGGATCTCCCTTGACCGACTCGGCGGTCAGCCCGGGCATCGGGTACCGCTCGCACAGCCAGCGACCGAGATCGGCGGCGTCGAGCGTCACGAAGACGCAGGGTACGGTCAGGCAGTGGCTGGCAAACTTCAGCGCCCGGGGCAGATGCTCGACTGTCGTCGCCAGCACCAGTTCCGCGCCGTCGAAGCGGATGGGCAGGACGCGAAACTGCCAGGCCTGCCTGCGGTTCACCGTCACCGCCGCCTCGCGCTCGAACGATGTCGCGCTCAGCGCCGGGGCGGGCGAGATGCGGCTGTACTGCTCGGCCCAGGCGTGCTCGATCGCCGCCGGGTCGATGCCGAACAACTCTTCCGCCAGCACGCCGAACGGCCGGCTTCGTCGCTGTTGCGCTTCGAGAATCGCCTCCACCTGGTCCCTGGTCAGGACGCCTTGTTCCACCAAGAGTTCGCCGAGTCGGATGGTCATAAGTGTCCCCTGAATGGCACGTTCCCTGTGCCTAAGTGAATTCGGCGAGGAGGGGCGAGGGAATGACGTATCCCGAGCTGCGGCATCGCTTTGTGGTCAGCGGATGCCTGCTGCAGCCCCTGCGCCGGCTGCGGACGGAGAAGGGCGGGAATTCGGCGGATCGGCGTTTGACGAGACGCCGAACGTATGCGATGGACCCACCGGCCGCCGATAATCCGCTACATTGCGCCGTGCCGCTTCCTCGCGCGGCTGGGGCCCCGCCGCCTCGCACCACAGCACACCAGGAGCACGCTCATGACGACGCGGCTGAACGGTTCCGGCAACGTCGACGACCTCGCACTGGACTGCGCCAAGCTCTTTGGGCGCATGG
>CAZZPX010000323.1:0-4573 GCA_964655955.1 uncultured Phycisphaerales bacterium
ACGATACACGTGCAAGGTCAAGAGAACCGCTACGATTGAAGGCAGTTCGCTCTAGATTTCGCGGTGCCCGAATTGCAAGAGGCCATCACATGCGGACGTTCAACGTCATCGTCGAACGAGATCCCGAGACGGGGCTCTTCGTCGGTCTGATTCCAGGCTGGCCCGGAGCCCACAGCCAGGGCGCCACACTCGACGAACTGACAATGAACCTGCGTGAGGTCGTCGCGATGCTACTGGAAGACGGGGATCCGAAGCTCGAGTCCGAGTTCGTCGGTCTTCAGCAGATTCGAGTTGCGTGAGCCGTGAGCCCGATTCCCGTTCTCAAGCCCCGCGACGTCCAGGGCTGCGCTTGGATGGGCTCCCTGCCGTCATGTGCTGCGTGCTGCGCGCCGCGCACCAGGCGCGCAGTGTCTGCTCCGCCGCCTGCTGCATGAGCTGCGCCCCGCGCTCGATCGCCTCCTCGAGCCGCATTGGCGCATCGATGATGCTGCGCCAGGCGGCGAAGGCCCCGCCCTCGTTCGGGTCGGTGACGCGCTCGATCTCGGGCCCGGCGGCGCCGATGAGCGCGAGGGTGGGGACGCCTTCGCGCTTCGCCGCTTCCGCCACGGCTTGCGTCGCCTTGCCGTACAGACTCTGCCCGTCGAGCCTGCCTTCGCCGGTCAGCACGAGCGCGGCGCCGCGGCAGCGCTCGCGGAAACGGACGATCTCGAGAATCATCGGCGCGCCCGGCTGAAGCTTGCCGTTCAGGAACGTCGCCAGGCCGAACCCCAGCCCCCCCGCGGCTCCGAACCCCTTCGTCTGCGAGTCGGCCCGACTGACTTCGGCGAGATGGGCGAGGCCTCGATCCAGGCGCTCGACCTGCTCCGGCGTGGCGCCTTTCTGCGGCCCGTAGGTCGCAGCTGACCCGCGACTGCCGGTGAGCGGGTTATTGACATCACAGGCGACTCGGATCTCGATCTGCGCGAGGCGCGGATCGAGATCGCCGAGATTGACGGCGGTGATGCCAATGAGATCGCCGCCGGTGACTTTCGCGGGCGCGCCGGCGAAGGTCGCCCCGAGCGCTGAGGCGAGCCCCGCCCCGCCGTCCGTCGTGCCCGAGCCCCCCAGTCCGATGATGAGGCGCTTGCAGCCGGCGTCGAGGGCGCAGCGAATGAGCTCGCCGACGCCATACGTCGTCGTCTTCTCGGGGTCGCGCTTGTCCGGGGGGATCAGGTGCAGGCCGCAGGCCTGAGCGCACTCGATGACCGCGGTTTCGCCGTCGCCGAGCAGCGCCCACTTCGCCGTGGCGGGTTCGCCCAGCGGGCCGGTGACGTCGGCGTGGTGGATCGTGCCGTCACCCGCGGCGGCGAGAGTTTCGACGGTGCCTTCTCCGCCGTCGGCGATGGGACAGAGATCGACGTCAAGCTCGAGATCGAGCGCCGCGGCGGCGAGCCGGAGGCCCGCCTGCATGGCTTCGGCGGCCTGCGGAGCGGTGAGTGATTCCTTGAAGCTGTCAGGCGCGCAGATGATCTTCATGCCCGAGTCTAGCCCTGACGGCCGCGATGTGGGCGGGCGTCGTGCCGCAACATCCGCCGATGATCCTCGCCCCGGCGTCGACCCAGGTCGCCGCGAGATCGGCGTAGCGCGCGGGCGAGATGCGGTTCTCGATCGACCAGCCGTGCACCGGGTCGATGTGGCCGCTGTTGGCGTAGATGCCGACAGGGATGTGCTCTGGCACGTGCCCGCGCAGGAACCGCGCGTCCTCGCTGGCGCGGTCGGCGGGGATGCAGTTGACGAGCACCGCCGCCGGGTACTGGTCTAACTCGGCGAGGCGCACGGCGAGGTTCTCGCCGGAGAGCAAGACACCCGGGGTGCCTGTGTGCAGCGAGAACCACACGGGCAGGTTCGTCTCCAGAGCGGCGGTGAGGGCGGCGTGCGCTTCCGGCCAGGCGGGCATCGTCTCCACCAGCAGCAGATCCGCCCCGGCGTCGGCGAGGGTGCGAGCGATCTCGCGATGTTCGGGAAGAGCCGCGTCGTAACCGGGTGCAAGATCCGGGCGATAGCAGTCTTCCAGCGGGGAGATGCCGCCGGCGATGAGGGGAAATCCGCTCTTTGGCGCGTCGCGGCGGAAGCTGCCGCACGCCTGCCGCGCCAGGTCGACGGCGAGGCGGGTCAGATGGCCGGCGTGCTCGCCGAGGTGCGCCCGCGCGAGGCTGCGGCGGTGGGTGCGAAAGGTGTTGGTCGTGCTCACCCGCGCCCCGGCCCGCAGGTAGTCGAGGTGGATCTGCCGCACCGTCTCGGGTGCGTCGATAAGCGCCCGCGCCGACCAGAGGGGCAGCCGGGTGTCGCCGCCGCGCTCGGCGAGCAGGCTCCCCATCGCCCCGTCCAGGAGAAGCGGTTGATCGATCCGGGCGTTCATCCACAGAAGCGTAGCGTCCCGGCATGGCGACTTCAGTCCCCATGCGAGCGGACCCTCTGAACGCAGATGCGTGGAAGCGGCGCACCCGCGCCCTGCGGCGCGAGGCCTACGCGTGCGCCCGGCGCTCGATCGCCCGCGCGATGCGCAGGCGCAGCTCGTGCGCCAGCTCCTGCGCTTCAGCTTCGCTGCACTTGAGGACGATCTTTGCGGTTCTCGTCAGCACGAGCGAGCGGAACGGCCCGGCCGTGAAGTAGAACTCCCAGACGTCCGCCCGCCGTCGCCGCACTGCAAGTCGGCTCAACTCGCCGCCGAACGCGAGGATCTCATCCGCCTGGCTGGAAGTGAGCCAGTCGAGCAGCGTGGGGTAGCCGGTGTCCAGCACGAGGTGATCCGCCGCGACGATCAGGCGCAGGTTGCCGCCGCTGCGCGCCTGCATTCGCCGCGCGAAGACAATCCACCCGACGAGGGCGCAGTAGGCGAGCGGCCCGGCCCAGATCCAGAATCCGCCCGCTGCCATGCCCGAGGTCCACGACATGAACAGGCCGAACACGCCGACCACGATGTAGACGGCGATGTGCACCCACCGCATGAAGGTGCCCGGTACGAACCCCGGCTGCGACCAGCCGACAAGTTCAAGCGTGTCGTGGGAGTAGGCCTCGCCGCACTCCGGACAGCAGTGCTCGGGCGGCAGCCCGGCGAGATCGTAGTCGCACTTCACACAGCGCCGCAGGCGGAAACGCGCCAGCGGATCGGCGGTGGTTGCTGCGCCGTTCGTATCGACTTCGTCTGCCACGGCGGCTGCATGGTACCGTCGGGCGACCGTATCACCCCACCAGCCGGGGGCGGCACACCGCCAAAACGCGGCACAAGCGACGCCGCTACCTGGGTTCAGTCGTGGGAGGCTCTGCCGGTTTCTGCAGCTCTATCGCCCGGGCGATGCGCAGACGCAACTCGTGGGCGAGGGCGCGGGCTTCATCCTCGTCGCAGAGAAGAACAACCCGCACGGACCCCGCGGTGAAGAACCTCTGCCGGGAGCGGGCGTGAACGAGTAGCTCCCAGAGGTCACTCCGGCACCGCCGCAGGCGCACGTGGCGCAGCTCTCGCCCCAACGTTGATGGCGGGTAGCAGGCTGTATCGAGGAGGAGCTTGAGCTTGTTCCGCGACGCGGCCGGGCGACGAATCTCCGCATCGGTCACAAGCAATCGCTGGTTCGCGCAGGCGATGAACTGACTCCAGATGAACCATGCGGCCAGAACCAGGCCCGCGGGCCAGACCAGCATGGTGACAAGCAGCACGAGCATCGGGTAGAGAAGGAAGCGCAGGAACCACATCCCGGTCCCGCCAACGAAGCGAGCGCCCGACCAGCCAACCAGCAGCAGCGTGTCGCGTGTGTATGCCTCGCCGCACTCCGGACAGCAGTGCTCGGGCGGCAGACCCACGAGGTCGTAGTGGCAGTTCACGCAGCGGCGCAAGCGGAAGCGCGCCAGCGGATCTGCGTCCAGCGCGATGGCGGTGCGCTCGGCGGTCACAGGGGAATTGTACAGCCGAACTGCGGTAAGGCCCGGGCGAGATCGGCGTCACGGACTCGGCACGGTGATCAGCTCGCCGTTCTTGTCATCGTTCTTGCCCAGAACGCAGTCCACCACCACCTGCGCCACCTGCTCGGGGCGCAGCGTCGAACTCTCCGGCAGCTTGTCCTTGGGGAAGAGGCTGCGCAGCATGTCCGTCTCCACCGCGCCGGGGGCGACGGCGAAGGCGCGAATCTTGTGCTTCTTCCCTTCCATGGCGGCGGACTTCACGTACATATTCACCGGCACTTTCGTCCCCGCGTAGGCAAAGAACCCCGGGAACGGATCCAGCGTCGCCATCGTCGAGACGTTCACCACGCAGCCGGACCGCTGCTCCAGAAACGCCGGCCAGCAGTAGTGCATCGCGTACGCCGGGCCCAGCGCGTTGACCGCCATCATCTCCCGCATGTGCGCAGGGGTCGTCTTGTCGATCGGGTAGGAGGAGACGGCGGCGGCGTTGTTGACGAGCGCGTCGATGCGCCCCCACTTCTCCCTGGTCCGCTCCACGACGCCACGAACCGCTTCGTCGTCCGTCATGTCGGCGGCGAGGACGAGCGACTCGCCTCCCAGAAGGCTCGCCGTCTCCTTCAGCATCTGCTCGCGCCGG
>CAZZPX010000324.1:0-3914 GCA_964655955.1 uncultured Phycisphaerales bacterium
CTGCATGCGCTTCACCGATGCGATCGTCGAGCGCATCCGCACGGGGCGCGTGCAGACGAACGAAGTCGGGCGCTGCGGCGTGCTGCTGCCCGGCTTTGCCGCGGCGCACAAGGCGCTGCGGCGCCCGCTGCACCTCGTCGAGATCGGGCCGAGCGCCGGACTGCTGCTCTGCTTCGATCGTTACTTGTACGAATACTCCGATGGGCAGCTCTGCGGCGACGCCTCGTCCCCCGCTGTGGTTCGAGTCGAACTGCGGGGCGGTGGTTCGCCGCGAGTTGCGTCCTTGCCGCCGCCCGTCGTGTCGCGGGTCGGCGTGGACGTCGCGCCGGTCGAAGTGCGCGATGACGAAGCGATGCGCTGGATCGCGGCGATGATCTGGCCGGACGCGGTCGATCGACTCGAATTGCTCCGCGCCGCCACGACGCTTGCGCGACGGGATCCGCCGCGGCTCGTGCGCGGCGACGGCATTGCTATGCTCGCGGACCTGGTGGACGAGGCGCCGCACGACGCTGTGCCCTGCGTCTATCACAGCCATGCGATCTACCAGATGAAGGAAGAGCAGCGGCTGCACTTGCGCGAGGCGCTCGCCGACCTCGGCTGCAGGCGCGACCTGGCGCACGTGTCGCTGGAGTGGCTCGGCGACGACCCGGGCCCGAAGCTGCACCTCGCCACCTGGCGCAGCGGCGAGAAGCAGACCGTGAGCCTCGCCGACTGTCACCATCACGGCCGCTGGCTGCGCTGGCGGGCGTGATGCGCCTCACTCCGCAAGGCGGTATGGCTCGAGGTTCTGCGCCAGCCACAGAAGCGTCACGGCAAGCAGACCTGCGTACGAGACGAGGTTGATGCGCCAGGCCGTGGTGAAGACGCGGCGCGACGGCTCCGCCTTCCAGATCTTGCGGAGCACGAGCCATTCGACCAGGATCGACGCCGCAAAGTAGGGAACAAGCAGGACCAGCGTCGCCGTGGGAATCAGCCAGTAGAATTCATCTTCGTACGGGATGAGCCATGCCGCCTGGATCACAACGCTTCTGAAGCTCGCGAACGGCGTCGCAAACCCATAGGCGCCGTCGCTGCCGCTGAAGATCTCGATAAGAACCATCGTGAGCCACGCCAAGGGAATGCCGACAAACGTGGACACGGCGTTCGCCGCAGCGGTGCCGCCCAGGAGCGACAGGAAGGGCCTCTTCATATGGAGCCGAGCCACTACGGATTCCAGCAGGATCGTCGGCAGAAGGGCGATGATGAGCACGGGCAACTGCCAGAAGATCATCAGTAGGCCGACATTCGCCAATACCTGTGTCTGCATTCGACGGCGCTCCCGGGAAGCAGCGTCTTGAACCGACTGTCGACTTCTTCCGCCCGGCCGAAGCGCGACGCTGCGCGTGACGCCTAAACAGTGTCGATTCCATGCGTACCGGCGACGTCAGTTCTCCGTCAATCCCAGTTGCCAGTACAGGAACGCGTGGAAGTCCACCGCGTCGCGCAGACGCAGGCTGAAGGGCTTGCCCTGGCCGTGGCCGCCGCTCTGATCGACCCAGAGCAGGATCGGCTCGTCCGTCTGGTCGGCCGTGGTCACGCGCTGCATGTATGCCGCCATCTTGCGGGCGTGCAGGGGGTGAACGCGGCTGTCGTGCTCGCCGGCGATGTACAGCGTCGCCGGGTACGCCACGTCTTCCTCGATGTTCTGGTACGGCGAGTATTCAGCGATGAACCTGAACTGCTCGGGATCCTCCGCCGTGCCGTACTCCGGCACCCAATAGCGCGCCATGAGGAAGTTCTGGAAGCGGAGCATGTCGAGGAGGGGTACGGAGCAGATCGCGGCACCGCAGAGGTCGGGTCGCTGCGTGAGGAAGGCGCCCACGGTCAGGCCGCCATTCGACCCGCCGTAGATCGCCAGGCGACTGGGCTGCGTGTACTTGTTGTCGATGAGCCACTCGGCGGCGGCGATGAAATCGTCGAAGGTCTTCTGCTTGCTTTCCAGCATGCCGCCGCGGTGCCAGGCTGCGCCGTATTCGCCGCCGCCGCGCAGGTGCGGCAGGGCCACGACGCCGCCTTCTTCGAAGAAGGGGAACTTCGTCGACCAGAAGAAGGGCGTCACCGGATTGTTGAAGCCTCCGTAGCCATAAAGCAGCACGGGGTTGTCGCCATTCAGCTTCAGTCCCTTGCGGTGCACGAGGAACATGCTCACCTGCGTGCCGTCCTTGCTCTCGTACCACACGCGCTTGACTTCCGCGATCTCCGGGTCGACGGGTACGTCCAGCGACGCCCACTCGCTGCGCTTGTCGGTCTTCAGGTCGACCTGGTAGATGGTCTGCGGCTGATTGAAGCTTTCGTAGGCGAAGAACGCCTCGGTACGGTCGGGGTTGGTGACGATTCCCGCTGAGCCGATGCCGGGCAGCGTCACCGGGCCGATCGGCTCGCCATCGAGCTTGAAGCGTTCGATGGTGGTGGCGACGTCCTGCATGTAGGTGGCGACGAGCATGCCGCGCGCCGGGCTGATCGATTGCAGCACCGCGCCTTCGCGCTCAGGAATGACGACGTCCCAGTTCTCCTTCGCCGGGTCATTGAGATTGACGCCGTACACGACGCCGTTGGGATGATCCGGCGACGTCTCCTGCATGTAGAACGTGTCGCCGTAGACGAAGCCCATGAACATCGCGTCCTTCTTGCCGGTCGTGATGGTCACGCGGTCGAAGTCGCCGGTGCGCTTCCACCGTGACGCGTCGACGACCCAGACGTCGTTGCTGTTGGTGCCGGTCCAGTAGGAGGCGATCATCCAGCGGCCGTCGTCGGAGATCTGCACCCACGGTCCCCAGGTTTCGGAGAACTGCTTCCAGAGGATCACATCCTCCTCGGGATTCTCGCCGACTTCGTGATAGCGAATCTCGCTCGAGTAGGGGTTCTCGGGATCGCGCAGGGCGTCGTAGATGAAGCTGCGGCCGTCGGGGAACCAGTCAACGCTGCCGGCCCGGTTGGGGATCTCGTCGCTGAGCCACTCGCCCGACTCGGTTTCGATGATGTGCAGGACGGACATTTCATCGCCCGCCTCACTGATGCCGAAGGCGACGAGCGAGCCGTCCTGATTCGGCGCGTACCAGTCGAGGGAGATGAGGCCCTCCTCGTGCAGTTCATTGGGGTTGATGAGCACGCGCGGCCGGCCCCCTGCGCCCTCGCGCCAGAAGAGGATCGGCTGGTTCTCATCGCCCTCGCGCTGCTGATAGAAGTAGCGGTTCTCGAAGGAGCGCGGGGCGGTGATCGAGCCAACCTCGAGCAGTTCGCGCAGATCGTCGGCGAGTTCATCGCGACCGGGCAGGGCGTCAAGGAAGCCGCGGGTGTAGCCGTTCTGGGCTGCGGTCCACTCGGCGACCTCGTAGTCGAGTTCCTCGGTGCCGCCCTCCAGCCAGCGGTAGGGGTCCTCAACGGTCGTGCCGTGGTAGTCGTCGGTGACGACGTTGACGCGCGTCTCGGGCGGGTCGGCGACGGCGGGGGCGGTCAGCACCGCCGGGCCCAAGCAGGCCAGGGCGAGCGCGGTCAGGCACAGGGACGCAGCGGGGCGGGGTTGTTCTGAACGCATGGTCATACCTCTGCGGAGGGGAAGGTCAGTATCGACACGATAATAGCGGCGAGAGCGGGCGAGGTTGCGGCGGCCCGCGGTGGTGCGGTCACCCGAAGAGGTTGACATCGCGGCTTCGCTCCCAAAGGATGACGCATGGGCTGGCGAAGCCGCAACAAGGTGGAGCGGGGCACGTGGCTGATGCTGTTCGGGGTGTTTCTCGGCGCACCGGTCGTCGCGGCGCTCGTCTTCGGCGCCTACGCCTTCGCCGCCGACGCGTTCGGCTGGCCCTACCCCGACGAGGCGACGCAGCGCCTTGTCAACTGGGTGATCCTCGCGCTGATCGCAGTCGTGGTCATCG
>CAZZPX010000324.1:3924-4268 GCA_964655955.1 uncultured Phycisphaerales bacterium
GCGTCGTGCGTGGCGGCAAACGGCGGGCGGTGCGGCGGCGTGACGAACGCTAGACGCGAGAGCACGACGAGTCTGAGTCAGGGATCTACCTGTCACGTACTCAGCGGCTCTCCCATTTCCGAGCAGTTACCACACACTCGCTTTGACCAGCCGCGCCGCGTGAACAAGGCTTGAGTATGGCTCTACGCAGTCGCAACGCGCAACAAGTTTGGAAGACCATCGGGCTGATAGTCGCCGTCCTCTTCGGCGTGCCTTTCCTGCTCGGGGTGGGGTTCGCCCTATACGGTGTGCTCTCACCGACGCTGGGGCTGCCCGAGATGTCGGCCGCCGTTCTGCGCTGAGCC
>CAZZPX010000324.1:4278-4572 GCA_964655955.1 uncultured Phycisphaerales bacterium
CTTCTTCGGAATGATGCTGCTGCTCATCGCTCTGCTGATCGGCGGCGTCATGGCGGCGCATACGGGAAGGTTCCCGTGGCAGCGCGAGCGTGACTGAGCCCGCGATTGCCGCGATCATTACCGTGAGCTTCTGGCCCGCAGCACCTGCCTGTAGGTCCACGGGTCGCTATTCGACGCAGTTGTAGTCTCCGAGGAGGATACCGAGGTCAGCCTGGTCGGTGTCGCCGTCGCCATCGAGGTCGCCGCCGTCGTTGAGGCCGTACGACGCCAGCAGCGCGCCCAGATCCGCCTGGT
>CAZZPX010000325.1:0-4564 GCA_964655955.1 uncultured Phycisphaerales bacterium
GGAAGTCCAGACCCGTCGCCGCCCTGCTGCTTCTCGCGGCGATGCTGAGCGTGATGTGCGAGTCCGCGTGGGGAGACGGGCTTGCGGGCCTGGCCCAGCCGATCGACGGCCGCAGCATGCGGGCGACATCGTCGCATCGCATCAACGCGGAGGGCGAGTACGATCCCAACGGTGAACTTGATCCCGACAGCAACTGGGACAACAAGAACGTCCCGCCTGGCGCGACGAAGGTGCTGATGGAGGAGGCCGGTCCCGGCGTCATCACGCACATCTGGATGACGTTTCTCGCGCCCGAGCCGCACCCATGGGCGAAGAACGGCTCGGCTAACCACCAGGAGATGCTGCTGCGCATCTACTACGACGGCAACGACAGGCCGAGCGTCGAGGCCCCCGTGGGCGACTTCTTCGCCAACTGCTTCGGCGAGCGGCGCGAGGTCATCAGCATCCCCGTCGTGGTTGAGGACGCCGATTCGTACAACTGCTTCTGGCACATGCCGTTTCGCGAGTCAGTTCGCGTCGAAGTCGTGAATGAGAGCGACAAGCCCGTCAGTCTGCTGTACTACAACATCGACTGGATCAAGAAGGACTCGCTCCCCGCGGATACGCCCTACTTCTACGCGCAGTACCGGCAGGAGTATCCCGTCGAGAGGGGGAGGGACTACCTCATCCTGGA
Organism: uncultured Phycisphaerales bacterium; assembly: GCA_964655955.1. GTDB lineage: Bacteria > Planctomycetota > Phycisphaerae > Phycisphaerales > JAGLTS01 > CAZZPX01. Next base: position 674 of record CAZZPX010000325.1, read on the forward strand.
GACGCAGGGCAAGGGGCATTACGTCGGCACGGTGCTGGCCGTGCGCACGCGCAGCCCGTCGTGGTTTGGCGAGGGTGATGAGAAGATCTATATCGACGGGGAGGAGAAGGCGTCGATCTGGGGCACCGGTACGGAAGACTACTTTCTCTCCGCCTGGGGCCTCAAGACGACGACCACGCCCTACTTCGGTACGCCGTACTTCGACCAGTGGGGCATCGTCGGCGGACACACGAGCGCCTATCGCTGGCACATCAGCGATCCCATCGTCTTCAACACCGGCATCAAGGTGACGATTGAACACTATGGCTGGATCTCGCCGGATGAGAATCCGGAATACCGGTCGCACAGCTGGAACGAGCGGCAGGACGACTACGCCAGCGTCGCCTTCTGGTATCAGCAGGGAGAGCCCACGTTCAGCGCACGAGCACCGCACGCGGCCGAGCGAACGCTGCCCAATCTCGATCGGATCATCTATGCCAGCGAGTTCGTCGAGTCGGGTGCGCACGGCGTCGGCGAGCCGCGGAAGCAGGAACTGTTGACCTATGAGAGAGGACAACTCCTCTACTTGCCGCCGACGGCGGAGGATGCGTGGATCGAGATCCCCTTCACGATCACGGAGAAGGAGCCGCTGCGGCTGCTGCTCAACATGACGCGCAGCTATGACTTCGGCAGGTATCAGGCGACGCTGGACGGCGTGGAGATCGGCGGCACGCTGGACTTCTACAACGAAGCGACGGACAACTGGGAGTATCACCTGCTCGACTTTTGGCCGGATCCGGGCGAGTATGTCCTGCGCCTGGAATGCGTGGGAAAGCATCCTGAGTCGGCGGGGCAGGGACTGGGGATCGAATCAGTGCGTCTGCGCGAGCGCCGCCCGCGCGTGAAGGCGTGGGCGCACGACAAGGAGAAGGATTGGCGGGAGGAGCCGATGCTCTATCGCTAGAGCGGAGCGAGCGGAACGACCCACCGGTGTTCGATGCACGATGACGAATGTCGAATCACGAATGGAGGAGTCTGCAGATGCTGTGCTCCTTCGTTCGGTGCGCGCCAGCGGCTACACGGACTCGAGCGGCTCCATTTCGTCGCGATCTCGGTCGAGATCGATGTCGGCGGCCTGCCGGGCGACATCGTCGACGTAGCGCTCATAGATCTCGTTGATTCCCACCGGGTCGCCGATGATCGTGACGCGGTCGCTGCGACGCAGAACTGTGGAGCCGCGCGGCACCACGCTCTCGGCGCCGCGGCTGATCATGACGACCAGGCAGGTGTCGGGGATGGCGCACTCGCTGATCGTCTTGTCGATGAACGCCTCGGCGTTCGTGCCCCGCTGCAGACGCAGTGACACGCTGCGCTCGTCGCGCAGCAGCATGACCTTCAGCGCGTGCGTGTCGGGCGCGCTGCGCCAGCGCTCGATGAACCCTTCGTGATCCACCCGGCCGGCGATCTGGGCGAGAATACGCAGATGCTGGGCGGCGTCCTCCTCCGGACTTACCAGGAAGAAGACGGCGTGGGCGACCTGTGCGGTGTCAGGTTCCTCGGCGCCCTCGCCCGCAACGATGCGCACGCCCTCCACGCAGCGGGCGATGACCAGCAGCGGCAGATCGATGTCCGACAGGCGCAGATGAGGCAGCGCCGCCCCGCCACCCACCGGCGTCGCCCCCACCTTTGTTCCCTGCATGAAGCCGGCGGCGAGTTCTTCGGCCGAGCGCGGCAGGTGCCGCGCGAGCAGTTTCGCCGCCTCGTCCACGAGTTCGCTGAAGCTGGCGGATCGATTCAGATCGATCACCTGGGCGGCGACGATGACTTCGTCGAAGGGGTCGTCCGCCCGCAGGCCCTTCTCCTTGAGGATGCCGCGCAGCTCCGTGTCGAGTTCGTCGAAACGCTGCCGACCCAGCCGTTCGAAGACGTGGTAGATCGCGCCGTGTCGAACGACGCGGCGTCGGGCATACGCGTAGTACCAGACGGCGCCGATGCCGATGATGCCGCAGGTGAAGAGCGTCGCCAGCCAGCCCATCTGCATGATGAGCCACACGGGCGCGATGATGCCGAAGATGTGCAGATACGGATAGAACGGCGAGCGATAGCCGGGGTCGTAGGAGGCGATCTTGCTCTCGCGCATGACGATCACCGAGCCGCAGAGGATCGCGAAGATAAGCAGTTGAAAGGCGCTGGCGAGCTTGGCGATCTTGATCGGATCGAGAAAGAAGAGAAACGCGACGATCGCGGCGACGCTGATGAGGATCGAGAAGCCCGGCGTGCCGCGCTTGCCCAGGCGCTGCAGCGCCGCGGGCAGCAGGCGATCGCGGCTCATGGCAAGGGGATAGCGCGAGGAGGAGAGGATGCCGGCGTTGGCGACGGAGGCGAAGGCGGTGAGCGCGGCGATCGTCACCAGAATCACGCCGTAGTCCCCCACGGCGATGCGGGCGGTGTCGGCGACGAGCGTCTGCGTGCCGCGAAGCTGCTCCTCGGGGACCACGCCGACCATGATGAACGTGCCCAGACCGTAGATGAGGATCGCCGATCCCAGCGCCAGAAAGACGCCGAGCGGCAGATTGCGTTCCGGGTCGCGGACCTCCTCGGCGATGCTGGCGACCTTGGTGACGCCGACGTAGCTGATGTAGACCAGCCCGGCGGTGGCGACGATCTTCTCGCCGCCCGCGGCGAAGAAATCATGAAAGTGGCTGACTCTGACTTCGTGCGCGCTCTGCATCAGGAAGCCCGCCAGCAGAACGAGCAGCACGACGACCAGCCCGATCTGGAAGCGCCCCGTCTCCTTGCTGCCCAGGAAGTTGACCAGGCCGATCAGAACAGCGCAGGCAGCCCCGATCATGGTCATGGGAAGCTGCTCGAAGAAGAGGTGGACGTATGCCCCCATGCCGACCAGAGCGAAGGCGGCCTTCAGCGTCAGGGCCAGCCAGGTGCCCATGCCGCCCACCGTCCCCACCAGCGGCCCGTAGCTGCGATCCAGGAAGTAGTACGCCCCGCCGGCGCGCGGCATGGCGGTCGCCAGTTCGACAATGCAGAGCATGGCGGGGATGAGAGGGACGGCGGCGAGCAGGTAGCAGAGCACGATTGCGGGCCCCGCCTCCTGGGCCGCCAGCCCGGGGAGCAGGAAGAACCCGGCACTGAGCGTCGCGCCTGTGGCCACGGCGTAGACGTCAAAGAGCCCGAGCGTCTTGCGCAATCTCGCGGGGGGTGAATGCATGTCCCTCCCAGCCGTGGGCCCCGCCGGCGGGCATAACCGCACCCGACCGCGAGCGGCGTTGAAACCGGCGATGTGGATCGTCGTGGAGACAATGAAGAGGGTAGCTGCTGGTCCCGTGAACGCAAGCGTCACAGGGGACGGCACCGCCGGTTCCCACGGCAGAGACTCCCCTCGGACGAAGCGGCGTGCAGCCCTGCCGGGGCAGGTCGAATCGCTGCCAAGATCGGCAAAGAAGTCTCAGCCAGCCGGTACATCGGCCGATAAAGCAGGCCGGTACATGACTCGCTACCGTATCGCCTTTCGCTACCGGGCGCCGGCCAATGTCAGAGCCGGCCGAGTCGACGCTGATCGCCGCCTCAGGGAGACGCGATGGAATCGTCGGTGACGCTCTTGATCCTCGTGGCGGTCTTCGCACCACTGGTGGTGTCGCTGCTGACGCTGCTGTTGCCCCGCACCGCGATCACCGTGCGCACACTCGTCGCCATCGCGGCCGCCCTGCTCAGCGTCGGCTGTCTTGTCGCGGTCATGGTCGGGCGCGGCTTCGCCGGCGAACCGGTCGGCGTGCCTCTCGCGCCGGCGCTTGACATCAACCTGACCTTCAATCCAGACCGGTTGGGTCTCTTTTTCGCGCTGCTCGTGGCCGGGATGGGTGTCTTCATCAACACCTATGCCCGGGGCTATTTTGG
>CAZZPX010000326.1:0-4562 GCA_964655955.1 uncultured Phycisphaerales bacterium
TCTCGACCAGGACGGAGGACGACCCCTTATGAGAACTCGCCCGCTTGCGCTCCTGGCGGTGTCGGCGCTGCTCCTCATCGGCGCGGCTGTCGCGCGCGGACAGCACGAGGCGGGCCCGCCCGCGCCCGGCAGCGCGACCCGGCAGGAACACTCCTTCGCCTCGGCCTTCTTCATCTCGCGCAACACGACCATCGGGCCCGGGGGTGAAGAGGTGACGAGCGTGCAATGGCTTGGCTCGATCCTCATCTGGGGCCTAATGGGACTCTCCGTGGTTTCGCTCGGGCTGGTCGGCTCGATCGCCTGGAGCCAGCGCCGCGCCCGCATCATTCCCCCCGACGCACTCGCGGCGCAGCGGCAGAGCCTGGCGCACAAGCGCTACCAGGAGATGCTGGGGCATGCCGCCGCGGGATCGGCGTATTTCCAGTCGGTGCTGCGCGCGGCGCTCGCGGAAGCGCCGCACGGTTACCCGGCGATGGTGCGCTCGCTCGAGCAGACCGCCGACGCCGAAACGACGCGGCGCCTGCGACTCATCGAGCCGCTGCACGTGCTGGGCAACATCGCGCCGATGATCGGGCTGTTCGGCACGGTGTACGGCATGATCCTCGCGTTCCAGACCATCGTCGCCGCGGGCGGCACGCCCAGCCCCAAGATGCTCGCGGCGGGGATCGGCACGGCCCTGACCACGACCTTCTGGGGCCTGATCGTCGCCATTCCGGCCCTGTCCGGCTATGCGCTTCTGCGCAACAAGATCGACGCGCTCACCTCCGAAGCCGACGCCGCCATCGAGGAGATCGTCACGCACTTCCGTCCCGCCTCGGGGAGCCAGGCGAAGAAAGCCGGCCCGTCACAGTAAGTTGATGCCGATGAGTAGAGCCTACGCAAAGGGACCGGCACGCATCGAGGCGAACCTCACCGCCTTCATCGATGTCACATTCCTGCTCATTATCTTCTTCATTCTCGTGGCGCAGATCAGCACGACCGAGCGCCCCGTGCTTCCCCTTCCCCGGATCGACGACAGCGCCGCGCACGCGCTCGACCGCGAGGAGCGCCTGATCATCAATTGCACGGTGGGCGCGGGCGGCGCGCTGTACCTGGTCGGCACGGAGGCGTTTCGCGGCCCCGGGGGAGCGACGCGCCTGCGCGACGTCGTGCGCCAGTCGCTCGCCGCTTCACCGCAGCAGGCCGTCGCCGTGCGCGCCGAGCGCACGCTGGCGTACGAACACGTGCAGCCGGTGCTGGATCTGCTGCGCGAGCTGCGCGCGGAGCGCGTGGAACTGGTCGTCGTGCCGCCACGGGACGAGGGAGCCTGATGCCGCACGCAGCGCCGCACAAGCCGACTGAGATCGCCCCGATCGCGCATCGCTCGAAGCGTTCGCGGCAACGGGAGAAGCACGCAACGCTCGGGCTGAATCTCACGGCGATGATCGATGTGGTCTTTCTGCTGCTCCTGTACTTTCTGCTGGCGACGAGCTTCGCACTGAACGAGGAGGCGTTCGAACTCGAGCTGCCCGATCCGCTTGCCGGGCAGGCTGCCGATCCCTTCGAGGTGCCCGATCCGCCCGTGACGATCCTGGTGACGTCGTTCGGCGACGGGCGCTTCGAGTATCGCCTCACCAGCGATCACCCTGCCCTCGCCGGCCTCACGGGCTACGACGACCTCTTCCGCGCGGCGCGCCGCGGACGCTTCGATCAGGGCGGCTATCTCTTCAGCCCGCAGCAGGTGTTCATCGTGCGCTCGCAGCCGCGCACGCGCTGGGAGCATACGGTGGGCGCGTTCAACGCGCTGGTGCGCGCCGAGTTCGAGCGCGTGCGCCTCACAGGGATGCGCGGCGGAGGTGCACCGTGATGCGTCTCGCCGCCATCGGCATCGTGCTGTCGGCGCTGGCTGCCTCGACGTCGGCACAGCCCTTCGAGCGCGAGCCGATCGAACGGAATCTGCCGGATCAGGAACTGCTCGATCTGCTCGAAACGCTCGAACTGACGGAGATTCGCAGAGCCTACGACGCGCTGAGGGAGGCGAACTCTCCCGCGCTCGATCCGACGCGGCTCGAGGCGCTGCGGGCGGAGCTGGCGCAGTTGCGGGCGGGCTTCGCGGACTCATCCGATCGGCTCTCGACAGCGCGGCACATCGCGGCGGTGCAGCGCCGAATCCGCCACGCCTGCCAGGCGCTGCTGACCGCGCCGAGCGAACCGCGGCTGCGTCTGGAGACACTGGCGCTGCTGGCGGAGACGGATCTCTCGCTGTTGCACGGGCCGGAGGCGCTGCTGCTGACGCTATACGCGGGCATGCCCAGCGCGGCGCAGCGCGACGAGGTGTTGGTGCTCGCGACGGAGGCGCAGCTCGCTGCTGAGGAAGCGCGGCCGCTCGTCGATGAAGTTCTCTTCGAGCTGGACGCCGAACTGGTCGAGAGCGACGATGCAGCCTTGCGGCAGGAGCGCCGGCGACTCAGCGAGGACTGGCGCGATCGGCGTCTGCCCCTGCAGGAAGCGCTGGCGGCTTCGGCGCGCAGCGTCGCGGCGGGAGACGAGGGCGCAGCGACGGAAGCGCTGGCTGCCTTCGCCGCGGTGCGCGGCAGCGCCCCCTTGTCCATCTCCGCTCTGCACGCGCAGGCGATGGCTCTGCTCGGGGCGCAGCGCCCGGGGCAGGCTGTGCAGGTACTCGCCGCTGCGCCATCCGAAGGCGCGGACCTCGATGCGGCGGCTCACCTGGCGACCGCGTTCCTGCGGGCCCGCGCGGAAGCTGCGCGCGAGGATTATGCAGCCGCGCATGCGGCGCTCGACTCGCTCGAACGTCTGCCGTTCATGGCTGATGCGGCCGCGCCGGCGCTGTGGCGCGTCCTCCTTGCCGATGCGCGCCTGCGCGTCGACGCGGCGCAGGCGGCCTCGCTGCAGGGCGAGGCGGCCCGGCGAACGCTGCTGACCAGCGCGCTGCGGCACTACGAACGGCTTGGCGAGCGCGCGGGCGATCTCGGTATGACGGCTGAGCACTTGCAGGATCTGCTGCTCGTCAAGCTCGCCGCCTGCGAGCCGCTGCGCGCCTTCGACGTGCGCGTCCTGCCATCGCTCGCGCTTCTCGCCCAGGCGCAAGTGTCACTTGCGCGTGACGCGACGCGAGGGGCGGGACTGTCGCTGCTCGAGCAGGCATTGGCGCGTGACGATGCCGACGCGAACCTGGCCGGCCGCGTCCTCCAGCGCGGACTGTCGGCATGGGGCGAGCCGGGATCGGCGGCGCTGATCGAGCAGGCGGCGGCAGCGGCGCTCGCGCTTGCGCCGCGCCTGGGCGACACGGGCCAGGCAATGCGCCTGCTCGCGCTCGTTGACGCCAGGATCGCGCAGGCGCGGCGCAGCGGCGGCTTCATCGCGCCCGGCGTGCGCGAGAAGCTCTACCACGCGCTCATTGCGGTCTCGCCGCAGCCTGACGCCGCGCGCTGGCGCCTCGCGCTGGCGCAGTTCTACCGCGAAGAGCGGCGGCTGGACGATGCGGTCGCCCTGCTGCTCGAGGCCGACACGCGCGGCTACGAAAGTGCGCTGTCAGCGATCCTGCTCGCGCACGTTCGCGCCGATCAGCTTCAGCTTGCGCGCTCGACGCCGGCGGAGCGCACCGCGGCGCTGGCGCTGCTCGAGGCTGTGCGCAGCGCGCAGCAGGCGTTCGCGGCATACGCTGCCCCTCCGCAGCGGCAAGAAGAGCGATCGCTCGGCGACGAGCTCGCAGCCGACGTGAAGCTGCTCGAGGTGGACGCCCTCATGACGCTCGGCGAACTCGAAGCGGCGCTCACTGCGGTGGACTCGATTGAGGAGATGGACCTGTCGCCGGGCCACGAACGCCTGCGCCGGCTGCAACTGCGCGCGCGCATCCTCTCGCGACTTGGCCGCACCGCAGAGGCGGCGGCGACGCTGCGCGGCCTCTTCGAATCGCAGCAGGACTACGACGGGCCTGGCTTCAATGCCGGCGGTCTCCTGGCGCTTTTGCTGCGCGAGTTCGAGACGTTCGAGACGCCGGGAACAAGCGAAGCGCAACAGCAGCGAGCTCGCGAGGAACTCCTGCCCGTCGCGCGGCAGGTCGTGCAGTGGGCGCAGGAGAAGGAACCCGAGCGGATCGCGGCGCACGAACTGCGCCTGGCCCGCGCGCTGGTGCTGGCGGGTGAAGCGGACGAGGCCCTCGAGGTGCTCGAGCGCGCACGAGGGCGCGATCAAGGACTCGCGCACCAGGCGCGGCACCTGCTCGCCCGCGCCGATGCGAATTATCTCTTGAAGAATGATGAAGAGGCGTTCGCCGACTACAGCACGCTGGTCAACGGGCTGACCGCGCAAGGGGAGCGCGACGAGATCTTCTGGGCGGCAACGCTGCGGCGCCTGCTCATTCTCGAACGCCAGGGGCGCACGGAGCAACTCCAGCCGCGCATCCAGCGGCTGCGCCAGGTCGACGAGAATCTCGGCGGCGAACCGTTCTACAGCGAGTTCATGTCGCTGCAGCAGCGGCTGGTGCGCGGGGGCGGATGAGGAGTCGGTGCGGAGGGTGGAGTCCGGGGACTACCTCGTGTTGTCTCCGGGCTTTGTGCTTA
>CAZZPX010000327.1:0-4540 GCA_964655955.1 uncultured Phycisphaerales bacterium
CGACTCATCTTGTCGATCTGGTCCTCTGGGAGACGTTCCCCGGCGAGATCATCGACGGCGAGCGCGATGTGGTGATCCACCAGGCCCGGCGCTGGCCGACTGCGATCACGCTGGACCAGTACCGCCACGTCACGCAGGCCGAGGCCTTCCCGCCGGAGTTGCAGGAGTCCGTCGACCATCAGGGCGTGCTGCAGTGTTACGCGAACGGCCAGATCGACTTCGCGCTCCGGGGCATCCATGCCCGAGTTGTCGTTCGCTGGGACTACGAAGCCCCGCCGGGCGCTCGCGACACGCATTACTCGATCATGCGCGGCACACGGGCCGACGTGATCATCCGGCAGGGCGCGGAACAGGACTATCGTCCCGAGCTCTACGTGCGTCCCGCAGAGGGCGTCGATGAGGCGACGGTCCGTCGTGAACTCTTCAAGGTGATCGCTGCGCTGCAGTCGACCTACGAGGACGTGGGCATGCATCGCGAAGGCGATGCGTGGCGGATCACGATTCCCGATCGCTTCCGCACGGGGCACGAGGCCCACTTCGCGCAGGTGATGGATCGGTACCTCGACTACCTCGAGGCCGGCGAATTGCCTGACTGGGAAGTTCCGAACATGCTCGTGAAGTATGACATCACGACGCGGGCGCTCGAGATGGCCCGCGAAGAGCGGTGATGGAGGATGTGACGATGGCGACCAAGCACGATCTGAATCGGCGCGCATTCCTGGGTGCTCTGGGCGCTGCGGCGCTGGGACCGGGCATCCTGAGGGCAGCGCAGGACGTGACGGCCGCCCCGTTCGAGATTCGGATCGGAGTTTGTACCTCCGTCCGGAACGCGGGCCTCATCAGAGCTGCAGGCGGCGACTACATCGAGGACAGCGCGGATCGGCTGCTTGCCCCGCAGAAGAGCGATGCCGAGTTCGAGGAGCACATGCGCCTCGTCGATGCCGCCCCGCTGTCCGTCCACGCGTGCAACGGCTTCATCCCCGGGTCGCTAAAGAGCACGGGACCGAGGGCGAACCACGACGGCGTGCTTCGCCACGCCGAGATCGCCTTCCGTCGTGCGAAGCGGATCGGCATCCGACACATCGTGTTCGGGTCCAGCGGATCGCGGTCGATCCCCGAAGGGTTCGACCGTGCGATGGCGGAGCTGCAGTTCGCGTCGCTGCTGGGGCGGATGGGTGAGATCGCGGGCGAGCATGACGTGGTTGTGGTGATCGAGCCCCTGAACGCCCGTGAGACCAACTTCATCCAGTCGGTCCCGGAGGGGCAGCGGTTCGTGGATGCGGTCGGTCACCCGCACATTCAGCTCCTCGTCGATATCTACCACGCGGCGGTGATGGACGACCCGCCCGAGAGCGTGGTCCGGGCGGGCGAGCGCATCTGCCACAGTCACGTCGCAGAGGAGGAAGGGCGCACGCCGCCGGGCGTGCACGGCGACGACCTGACGCCCTACCTGAGAGCACTGAAGCAGATCGGCTATCGCGGGAACATGTCCCTCGAGTGCAACTGGAAGAACCTGGAAGAACAAGCGGCGCCGGCGATCGCAGCGCTGCGCGAGCAGATCGAAAGCGTGGCGTGAGCGAAACCCCAGTGTCCTGCCCCGTCACCTGCAGCGAAGAAAGGTCCTGTCAATGAGCGATACGACGAGCAACACATCGCGCCGGGAGTTCATCGTGAAGTCGACGCAGACCGCGGCAGGCCTGATCGCCGCGGGCGGTCTCGCGTCCTGCGCCACCTCTGGCGGCGACGAAGTGCCGGCGGCCGCTACCGCGACGACGCGCCGGGTCATCGGCGCCAACGATCGCATCAACGTGGCTGCGATCGGCATTCGCAGCCGTGGACACGAACTGGCCCAGGGGTTCGCGCGCGAGGACAACGTCTACGTCAAGACGATCTGCGATCCGGACTCCAACCTGTTCGCGGAACGAGCGAAGAAGCTCGAGGAGATCCAGGGCATGGCGCCGGGGGCAGAGCAGGACCTGCGGCGTGTGCTCGACGACCCGGAGATCGACGCCGTGGTCATCGCGACGCCGGACCACTGGCATGCGCTGGCTGCGATCTGGGCCTGCCAGGCGGGCAAGGACGTCTACGTTGAAAAGCCCTGCTCGCATGCCATCTGGGAAGGCCGCAAGATGGTCGAGGCAGCACGGCGCTACAACCGTCTGATGCAGGTCGGCTTCCAGAACCGATCGCTCAAGAACGTTCGGGCGGCGATGAAGTTTCTCGCGGATGGCGGGCTGGGAGAGGTGTACCTGGCGCGAGGCTTGTGCTTCAAGCCGCGTGAATCGATCGGCCATCTGCCCAACGAACCTGTGCCGGCGGGTGTCGACTACGACCTCTGGCTCGGCCCCGCGCCGCTGCGACCGTTCAACAAGAACCACTTCCATTACGAGTGGCACTGGAACTGGACATACGGATGCGGCGACATCGGGAACCAGGGACCACACCAGTTTGACATCGCGCGCTGGGGACTCGGCGAGACCGACCATCCCGTGCGCGTCAGCTCGATGGGCGGATACTTCAAGTGGGACTCCGACCAGGAGACACCCAACACGCAGACCGCCACATTCGAGTACGCCTCGGGCAGGATCCTCTCGTTCGAGGTCCGAGGCCTGTACACGAACGAGGAGAACGGCATTCATATCGGTAACCTGTTCTACGGCACCGAGGGCTGGATGCACCTGAACGGAACGACGTGGAAGACCTACTTCGGGCGCAAGAACGAGCCGGGGCCGAGTTCCTCCACGGCCGAGGACTTTGCCGATCCGATGAACCTGTCGGGTGGTGGCGGCGGTAACCACATCTTCAACTTCATCAACGCCATGCGCGAGGGTGATCGCAAGTATCTGACGTCGGACATCGAGTCGGGCCATGTCTCGACCTGCCTACCGCACCTCGCGAACGTCTCCTACCGTGTCGGGCAGGACCTGGCCTTCGACGGTGCGAACGAGCGCTTCACGGGCGGCGGAGCGGCGGACGCGAACAGGCTGCTTCGGCGCGAGGTGTATCGCAAGCCGTTCGTCATTCCCGAGCGTGTCTGAGGGAACAGGTGATTCTTGATCGAGTGAGCGAGAGCAGCCCGAGCGAAATCCATCTTCATCGGTCCGGTAATCCAGAGCTTCCTTGACTGCGTCCGGAGCCAACGTCAGCCCGCGACGCTGATCGAGCATGTTCATCGCACAATCTCAGTCTCGCACCTGGCCGACATCGCGATGCAGTTGGGGACGCCGATCAACCGGGAACCGGACCACGGCGGATCATGAACAACGAGGAAGCGAACCGCATGCTCAGTCGTTCACCTCGTGGGCCGTGGCGTCTGTAGCCTCGGTTCGATCGAGGACGCCGGGCAGCCAGGTGCTGACGGCGGGGATGTACGTGACGACGGCGAGGGCGGCAATCATCGCGGCGTAGAAGGGGAGCAGCGGCTTGATGACGCGAACGATCGGAAGCTTCGCAACGCCGCACCCGACGAAGAGCACACTGCCGACCGGGGGCGTGCAGATGCCGATGCAGAGGTTGAACACGAGCATGATCCCGAAGTGGATCGGATCCATACCGAACTTCTCGGCGACGGGGAGGAAGATCGGCGTGAAGATGAGCACCGCGGGCGTGATGTCCATGAAGGTGCCGACGATGAGCAACACGAGGTTCATGAGCAGCAGGACGACGATGCGATTCTCGGAGAGGGTGAGGATCGCGCTTCCGATCGCATCGGGGATGCCTTCGCTGGCGAGCACCCAGGACATGGCCATCGACGTGGCCACCATGAACATGACGACGGCGGTGGTCGTCGACGAGTCGAGCAGAACGCGGGGGATGTCGGCGGGTCGGATCTCCCGATACGCGAGGGCGAGGATGAAGGCATAGAGGACAGCAACCGCCGCCGCCTCGGTCGCGGTGAAGACCCCACCCAGGATCCCGCCGATCACGACCACGATGAGGCCGAGGCTGGGGGCGGCGGCGAGGAAAGTCCTGACCACGCGGACAATCGAGAACGTGTCCGAGGTCGGGTAGCCGCGACGCTTGGCAATGACGCCGGCGACCAGCATGAGGACGAGGCCGGCCAGGATGCCCGGCAGGTAGCCCGCGACGAATATGTCCTTCACGGAGACGCCGGCCACGAGCGAGTAAACGATCAGCACGTTACTGGGCGGGATGATCAGGCCGGTCGTGGATGCAGTGATGTTGACGGCGGCGGCGAATCCGGGCTCGTATCCTTCATCGCGCATTCGGGGTGTCATGACACCGCCGATGGCGGAGGCGGCGGCGACGGCAGAGCCGGAGAGCGCGCCGAAGAGCATGGCGGAGACGATGTTGACGAACGCGAGACCGCCGGGCAGCGTGCCGACGAGCGCCTTGGCGAAGTCAATGATCCGCCGGGCGATGCCGCCCCGGTTCATGATCTGGCCGGCGAGGATGAAGAACGGAATCGCGAGCAGCACGAATGAGTCGGTGTTCGCTATCTGCTGGGCGACGAGGGCGCAGGCAACTTCGAGGTTGTACGACAGCATGAGTGCGACGAGCGTGCTGGCCCCGATACAGA
>CAZZPX010000328.1:0-4538 GCA_964655955.1 uncultured Phycisphaerales bacterium
TGCCCGCGTAGCGCCACGGATCCTTCAGCTCAATGAACAGCAGCAGATTGGTCGGGCGCAGAAAGTCGAGCACCTCGCGCAGTGTGGGGATGCGCTCACCGGCAAATTCCGGACCGAAGGTGCTTCCCGCGTCCAGCGCCTCGATGAGGCCTGCCGGCAGTACTTCGACAAGTCGCTCAGCGCCTGCTGGGACGACTACGCGGCTGAGCACCCGGAACTCTCCGAGTCCGACCAGGCCCTGCGCGTGGGTGACCTGGCGCTGGGCGGGGCGCTCGGCGACCTCGCCGGCGCGCAGCGCACCCCCGATGAGTTCGACGTGGCGCTGCAGGGCGACATCGCCACCGTCACGCACCTGCCCTCGGGCGCGGAGATCCGCCTGATCCGGGTGAACCAGGCGTGGTTCATCTACCAGGATCCAGCCCCCGCCGCCCTGGCGCAGATGGAGCAGCGCGTGCAGCAGGATGCCGCCCGCACGCTGCGCTACCCGCAGATCGCAGCGCAGATCGAGTCGGGCGAGATCGGCACGGTCGAGGAACTCATCGACGCCCTGCGCGCGCCGTAAACCCCGCGCCAAACGCGCCTTCGCACGAACCGGCAGAGTCAAACGGGCTTGGCGCAGCGCCCCGCGCGCGCCGCCCCGGCGCGCTTCGCACACGTTCTGCTTTGCGCCGCGGCCGGGTTCGCTAAGATGGCGGTGCGGCCACGGCCCGCCGCGCCAATTCACACACTTGCACGCGCGAAAGGAACTGCCATGGACGTCTTCGCCCTCTGGATGCCGATCCTCGTTGCCGCGGTCGTGGTCTTCATCGCCAGCTTTCTGGCCTGGATGGTGCTGCCGCATCACAAGGCCGACATCAAGCCCCTGCCGGATGAACAGGCGCTGGCCGAGCAACTGGCGCGGCTGGAGCTGGCGCCCGGCCTGTACATGTGGCCCAACTGCGCCGCCGGCGAGGACATGAAGTCAGCGGAGTTCAAGCAGCGCTACGAGCGCGGCCCCTGGGGTTCGCTCAACGTGCTGCCCGCGAAACCCAACTTCGCCCGCAACCTCCTTCTCACCTTCATCGTCTACCTGGTCATCAGCATCTTCGTGGGCTATCTCGGGTCGCTGGCGTGCCCGGCGGGCAGCGAGTTCGCCCGCGTCTTCCGCGTCACCGGCGCTGCGGCGATCCTCGGCTACTGCATGGGCGCCCTCCCCGGCGCGCTCTTCCTGGGCAAACCCACCCGCTTCATCCTCACGGATCTGGTGGACGGCGTGGCCTACGGGCTGCTCACCGGCCTGGTCTTCGCCCTCCTCTGGCCCGCTGCGCCCGCGCTGCTCAACGGCATCGGCTGAGAAGGCCGCCGCTGCGCGTCATCGCGTCCATGGCCTGGAGGCGCAGCGGCCGCTCGCCACGGTCGTCACCTTCGGCCTGGCGTCGTCGACATTGCTGACGCTGGTCGTTCTCCCCGCGGGGCGTACGCCGCCGGCGAGCGCTCAAGAAGACCTGATGTCCCCGCTCCGCCTCAGAGCCTCAGGGAGGCGCGAGGCCTCGCTGACGCCGCCTCTCGTCGATCGTGACCTCGTCTCACACGGGAGCCGGCCTTGCGTGCCCGGGGCGTCTGTGTTAGCCGGACCAGACGACCTTCCCGAGTGACTTGCGTTGCACCTGCTCGAAATCGACCTGCTCGGCAAAGACCTCGGCGTCGTAGTCGGCGTCGAAGAGCACGTGCAGCGTCAACACGACGCGAAAGACCTGGATCGGCGCCGGCGCCAGGTACTCGCCCACGCGCGGGATCTGGCCCGCCTCCACGATGCGCGTGGTCCAGGGCTCTTGCAGTTGCTCTCGGTAATGAATGCGAATCTTCATGCGTGCGCCTGGTGAAGTTATTGCCGCGGCCGAAGCCAGGACCGGGAAGGCCTCGCCACGGCGCTGACCGGTGCGAGGCTGAGTGACTCACGAGTTCTCCGCTTAGAGCCGGTGCTTAGCGACCGCCGCGATTCGAACCGCGCCAGCCGCCGCCGCCGCCGCCGCCACCGCGGTCGTTGCGCGGCTTGGCCTCGTTGACGGTGAGCGAGCGGCCGTCGATCTCCTTGCCGTTCAGCGCGCTCATGGCGGTCTGCGCGGCGCTGTCGTTCATCTCGACGAATCCGAACCCGCGCGGCCGGCCAGTGTCGCGATCGGTGATGAGCGCCACGGACTTCACCGCGCCGTGCTCGGCGAAGATCGCTTCGAGCTTCTCTTCGGTCGTTTCAAACGAAAGATTCCCTACGTACAACTTCATGGAATGGATCCAATGCTCTGCCTGAGAGGGTATGGAAACCGGTGCTAGATCCCAGGCAAGGCTCAGCGTCGGTTGTCTGAGGCAACCGCCCGACCTCGGGCGATGATTCCTCTGAATATCAAACATCTTAGCGGCTCTGCGCCTGCGGCAGCGCTGCTTTCCGTCGTCTTTCCCTTCGCTCGATCCGGCGGGGTGACCGCCGCGATTCCGCGCAGCGAAAGGCGCCGCCGGCGATGCGGTGCACGAATTGCCAGTGAAAGCCGATCCCGGCGAGCACCGCGAGGTGAAACAGTTCGTGGCGCCCGATGACGCCGGGAACGAGCATCGGCTCGCCCAGGAGCGAAAGCACACCGAGAAGGCCGGCCCCGATGGTGTAGGCGACGCCGCCTTGGATCAGGGGCGCGACGAAGCGCAGCCCGAAGCAGCTCAGCAGCTTGAACACTGACGCGACCCCGACCCAGCCGAGCGCAACGTAAAGCGACACGCCAAGCCAGGGCGGGACCGCGTCGAAGAACACCGTCTTGAGGGCGATGCCCGCCGCCGCCGCCGACCAGATGAAGAGCAGCATTCCCCAGCGCCACGGCCCGCGAAAAACGATGGCGTGGATCGGAGTGAAGGTCCCCGCAATCAGCGCGAAGATTGCAGCGTGGTCCAGGCGACGCAGCACCGCACGAGCGCCGCTCTCCGGCTCGAGCATGTGGTAGACGCTGCTCATGGAGAGCACGAAGAGACAACTCAGAACGAAGATCGCGAGGGCCAGCATGCGGCGCGGGTTCCGCCGCGCCTGCCGCAGCAGCGGCCAGGCGAGGAGGAGAAAGACGCCCACGCCGACCAGGTGCGTCCACACGGCCACCGGCTCGCTGAATCCAGGGATGGCGTTGATCTGGCTGGTCATCGGCCCTCATCGGTCGGGGCGCTCACAGCCAGTTCAGCGCCTGCCGCCAGGCGCGTCGGTTCGGCGTGGCTCACAACCTCGTTCACAGGACTCTCACTCGCTCTCTCATTGAACCGATCGCTTCGCGGCGACTCGTTCGGCGGAAGGGACGCGGACGTCACGCGCCAGTCCGACCAGCGCCATGCCGCGGATGATGAGATAGCTCAGGTCGAGCTGCCACCAGCGCAGCCCGTGCCGGGCGGAGGTGGGGAAGGCGTGGTGGTTGTTGTGCCAGCCTTCGCCCAGGCCGAGCACGCCGAAGACGAGGTTGTTGCGGCTCTCATCGTGGCTGCGAAACGGTCGCGAACCCCAGATATGGCAGACGGAGTTGATGCTCCAGGTGACGTGGTGGACGAAGAAGACGCGCACCAGCCCGCCCCACATGAAGCCGAGCAGCACGCCCATCCAGCTCATGGTCAGCAGGCCGCCGAGCGCCGCGGGAAGAAGCAGGCCGAGCAGAACCCACACTGGAAACAGGTGGCTCATCCAGCGCACCAGCGGATCGCGGCGCAGGTCGCGCACGTAGCGCGCCAGCCCGCGCGGATGCGGCAGAAAGAGCCAGCCCATGTGGGCGTGCCACATGCCGCGCACCGTGCCCCACAGGCCCGCCCCGTGCGTGTGCGGCGAGTGCGGATCCTCGTGCTCATCGCTGTGCTGGTGGTGCCGGCGATGCACCGCGACCCACTGCAGGACCGGCCCCTCCACGGCCATCGAGCCGGCGATGGCGAGCAGCGCCGCCATGGGCCGGGAGGTCTTGAAGCTGCCGTGGGTGAAGTAGCGGTGATAGCCAATGGTGATGCCCAGGCCCGTGAGAAGGTACATCCCGCCGAGCAAGGCCAGGAAGGTCCAGTTGAAGGCGACGCCCCAGAGCAGCACGATGGCGACAACCAGGCCGGCAAAGGGGATGGTCACGCCCGCGAGGTTGATGAGGCGCAACTTGCGTTGAATGGCGTGGCGCGGCTCGACGTCGGCGGTCGACGTGCGCTGCAGCGCCCCGGTGGGCTGTGTGTCATCGTGCATGGGGGAAGGGGGCTCTGGTCGCCAGGCTTCTGGTCGTAGCCCCGGCCGGCGACGGGAAGGAGGGAGCATCCGGGTGCCGCACGCTGCGGTTGTGCCGAAGCCAGGAGATGGTAGCGCGCCGCCGGAGAAGAAGCGCGATCAACTCGCGGAAGTTTGGCGGGGTGCGGGGGTGCGGGGGTGAAGGGGGTGAAGGGGGGGAGAGATCAGCGGTCGGAGAACTGCGGTCAGTTCGACGAACGGTTCACCCCCACGTGCGTGGGGACATCGGATCGTGCACCACACGGCGTAGGCCGTGGTTCGTCGGGAAGCGTCGCTCTGATAC
>CAZZPX010000329.1:0-4537 GCA_964655955.1 uncultured Phycisphaerales bacterium
GCGCGCTCGCGCACCTGCTCCCAGTGGCGCGCGCGCGTGCGCCTGAAGCGTTGGAAAGCGAAGCCAGCGCGCAGCGCGGACAGGTCGTGCACGGTGGCCACCATGGCTGGCCCCGCGAAGCGCGGCAGCCGCGCCGTCGGACAGGGCAAGTGGCGCGAACAGGACCTGCGTGAACGCGAGGCGCGTCTCAGCGGCGCGGGCGGCTTCTTCCGCAAGCGCCGCCGCGAAGCCAAGCGACAGGAGGGCTCCGCCGAGCGCCCGCAGACGGCGGCCCAGACGGGCGGCACGGTCAAGATCCAGGCCCCCTTCACCATCAAGGATCTCAGCGCGGCGACGGGCGTGAAGTCCGCCGACATCATCAAGAAGCTCTTCATGCAGGGCGTGGTCACCAACGTCAACTCCGGCATCGACGTCGAGAAGGCCCAGGAAATCATGATGGACTGGGACATCGAACTCGTCGCCGAGGAGCGCAAGACCGCCGCCGAGCAGGTCGAGGAGTCCTTCCAGCAGCGCGAGGTGGTGGATGAGCAGTCGCGCTCGCCCGTCGTGACGATTCTCGGCCACGTCGACCACGGCAAGACGTCGCTCCTGGACAAGATCCGCCACGCCAACGTCGCGGAAGGCGAGGCGGGCGGCATCACCCAGGCGACCAGCGCCTTCCGCGTCCCCGTCACCGCGGGCGAGAGCGAGAAGACGATCACCTTCCTCGACACACCGGGCCACCAGGCCTTCACCGCCATGCGCTCGCGCGGCGCCCAGGTGACGGACATCGTGGTGCTGGTGGTGGCGGCGGACGACGGCGTCATGCCCCAGACCGTCGAGTCGATCAACCACGCCAAGGCCGCCAAGGTCCCCATCGTCGTCGCGCTCAACAAGATCGACAAACCCGAAGCGACGGACAGCAACATCCAGCGCATCCTTGGCCAGCTCGCGGAACACGGGCTGAATCCCGCGGAATGGGGCGGCGACACCGACGTCGTCCGCACCAGCGCCACCAAGGAAGTCGGCATCCAGGACCTGCTCGATACGATTGACCTGCATTCGCAGATCCTCGAACTCACCGCCGACTTCGGCGGGCCGGCCCGAGGCAGCGTCATCGAGGCGCAGTTCGAGGAAGGGCGCGGCCCGGTCGCCAACCTGCTCGTGCAGGAAGGCATGCTGCGCCTGGGCGACTTCATCGTCGCCGGGCGAGGCTTCGGCCGGGTGCGCGACATCACCAACGATCGCGGCAAGCGCATCGAGGAGGCCGGTCCCGCCACACCGGTGCAGATTTCCGGTCTCGATGAACTGCCCGCCGCGGGCGACAAGTTCTACGTCGTCGACAGCCTGAAGAAGGCGCAGCAGGCCGCCGAACAGCGGCGCAGCCAGGAGCGCGAGGTCGAACTCTCCCGGCCCAAGGTCACGCTCGACAATCTCTTCAGCCAGCTCAAAGAGGGCGAGGTCAAGGAGATGCTCGTCGTCGTCAAGGCGGATGTGCAGGGCAGCGTCGATGTGGTGCGCGACCTGGTCGAGAAGATCGGCGGCGAGGAAGTGCGCGTGCGCGTGTTGCACGCGGCGGTGGGCGGCGTCAACGAGAGCGACATCATCCTCGCCGAGGCCTCCCAGGCAATCATCCTCGGCTTCAACGTCATCGCCTCCTCCGCCGCGCGGCAGCTTGCCGAGCAGAAGGGCGTGGAGATCCGCAACTACCAGGTCGTCTACGACCTCGAAGAGGATGTTCGCAAGGCCGCCGAAGGCCTCCTCGAGCCCGAGCTGCGCCAGGAAGTCCTGGGCCACGCCGAGGTCAGGCAGGTCTTCAAGGTCAGCAAGGTCGGCGCGATCGCCGGCTGCTACGTCACGGACGGCTCGATCCAGGTCAATGCGAGCATCCGCGTCACCCGCGACGACATCGTCATCGAGAACAACCGCAAGCTCGAGCAACTCAAGCGCTTCAAGGACGACGTCAAGGAAGTCCGCTCCGGCCAGGAATGCGGCATGAAGATCCAGGGCTACGACGACATCAAGGAGGGCGACGTGCTGGAGTGCTACAGGACCGTGGAAGTCCGTCGCACGCTTGACTGAGATACCCGCGTCACCACCCCCTCGCCGCCCGGCGCGGGGCCGGGACAGCGCAGCCAATGATCATCGGCGTCCTCCAGTTTGAATTGATCATGCGCGGCAACAAGTCGCTCAAGGACAAGCGGCGCATCGTCAAGGGTCTCAAGGACCGGCTGCACCGGCATTTCATGGTCTCCGTCGCGGAGATCGGCGCCCAGGAGCATCACAGAATCGCCTTGCTTGGGCTGGTTCTCGCGACAAACTCTGTCAGTCGGGCCAACAGCATCCTCGACCGCATCCTCGACGTTTTGCGCAGCGTTCCCGGCGCGGAACTGGGCGAGGTCGCTCGGGAACTGCTCAGCGGACAGGACGTGGAGCGCCACGCTGAGGAATCGAGCACCGAATCATGAGTCACCGCACCGAACAGATTGCGTCCGTGCTCAAGCGAGCGCTGCAGAAGATCGTGGATCAGAAGCTGAGCGACCCGCGCCTCAAAGGCGATGTGACGGTCACGAGTGTGGGGATCGACACCGAGTTCACCTTCGCCAAGGTCCTTGTGACGGTCTCGCCGGAGTCCGCGGAGAAGGTGACGCTCCAGGGGTTGACGGCGGCGGCGGGGCACGTGCGCCGACTGCTTCGCTCCGAGGTCGAGATGCGCCGCATCCCCCAGATTGACTTCCGGATCGACGAAGCCCTCAAGAAGGAGCGGGACGTGCTTGCCGCCATCGCCGAGGCGGTCAAAGATTTGCCCGACGCCGACCAACCCGATGAGGCGCAACACCCCGCAGATGAAGGGAATGTGCAGTGAGCCAGACCAGCGATGCTGCCGACCTGCTGCAGAAACGCCTGCAGCGACTTGAACGCGACTACCCCGACGTCGAGGAACCGCAGCGCAGCGACATCGATGAGCTGATCTTCTCGTTCCTGCTCTACGACAACTTGGCCGCCAAGGCCGAGTCGGCCTTGCGCAAGCTGCGCGAGGGAACCGTCGACGACAACGACCTGCGGGTCACGCTCACGGCAGACCTCGTCAAGGTCATCGGCGAGCGGTTCCCCAAGGCGGCGGAGCGCATCGAACGCATCCGCGCCGCCCTCAACGAGATCTACATGCGCGAGTATGAGGTGTCCCTCGAACCCGCAAAGGAGAAGTCCAAGCGCGATGCCCGCATGTACCTCGAATCGCTCGAAGGGATGCTCCCCTTCGTCGCGGCGCGCGTCCTGCTGCTGCGCTTCGGCGGGCACGCCATCCCACTCGACGATCAACTGCTCGGTCTGCTCATCGACGAGGGACTCTTCGAGCCGGACACGGATCTGCTGGTCGCCCAGTCGTTCCTGGAGCGCAACATCAAGGCCGCCGACGCCGTCCCGACCTATCTGCGCCTGCAGGCCTGGGCCGAGGAGAGTCGAGGCAAGAGCAAATCAAAGTCGGGCGGGAATCGTAGGAAACAGGCGAGTGCGTCCTGAGCGAGCTCCGTCGTGTCGGCGGGCGAACAGTGTGAGCCAAGACATGGGCTGCGAGGCGAGAAGATGGCGCCGGTTGGCGGCCGCCGCGGTGACCGTCGGCCTGCTGCTGGCCGGCTGCGCGGGGCCCCACCAGCCCGCCGGCGCGGTGGTGGGCAGCGGGCCGCCGCAACTGCGGAGCCGCTTCGATGCGCCCCGGTACCTCGCCGATCCAAGGGCTGTCGACCCGCCGGCGTCACTGATCCACACGTTGCCGCACACAGCGACTGCCGCGACGGCGCGGATGAGCGTCGACGAGGTGGTCGCTGAATTCATGCAGCGCGGCCTGCCGGGGCGCTATGCCGCCGCCGAGGCGCCGACTGAGGCGGACGCGGATTCCGCCGCCGAAGAGTCTTCATCGGGCAGCGACGCCGCCGCTTCGCCGCTCAACGCCGACATGACGCGCACCGACCTTGAGGCGATGAAGCGGTACGCCGCCGCCCGTCAGGCGTTGCTGCAGGGGGAGTTCGCCGACGCCGAGCGGCTCGTCGAGGCGCTGCTCGAGTCGGACCCGCACTCCAGTCCGGGGTGGAAACTCCGCGCGGACCTGGCGCGACTCCAGGGGCAGCCCGCGGCGTTTCTCGCAGCCTGTGAGCGGCTGCTGGAAGTGGATCCGCAGAGCGTCTACGCGCTGACGCATCTGGGACGGCGGCTCACCAGCCTGGGCGAAGACTCCGACGCCGTACGCCTGCTGGCGCGAGCGAGGCTGTTCGCGCTGCGCGGCGAGCACCGCATTCCCGCTCCGCTCATCGACGCGGACCTGGCGACGAGCCTGCAGCGCCTCGGCTACGCGCGCGCCGCCGCAGAGGTTTACAGCGACATGCTGGACGGGCTGGTCGAAGCCTTGCCGCAGAACCCCTACTACCGCGGCGAGCTGCGCTACCTCTACGAACAGCAGTCGGGTTACCTGCGGCTGCTGGGCGACGCCTGGATGACGGCCGGCGAGCCGACCGCCGCCCTGCGGGCGTACACCAGCGCCGCGCGCCTCGCCGAACTCCCG
>CAZZPX010000330.1:0-4531 GCA_964655955.1 uncultured Phycisphaerales bacterium
TGGAACTCATCCCGGATGAGGGCGTGGTCATCGAAGCCGACGTCACCTTCATCCAGGGGATCTTCGGCATCGGCGGCGAGACGTTCGGCACGATCAAGATGGCCGCCCGCGACCACTCCCAGGAACTCGTCGCCGACATGATCAATCCGGAGATGAAAGGGTGCATCATCGTGGGCGGCGGCCGCATCTGGCATGAAGCCGTCGTCAAGGCCCAGAAGGTCGGCGCGGCGGGCATCGTCTGCGGCGGCATCGACGATTCGGATCTCAAGGAGATTCTCGGCTACGACCTCGGCGTCGCCATCACCGGCACGGAACAGATCGGCCTCACCCTCATCACCACCGAGGGGTTCGGCGACATCGCCATGGCCAAGCGCACCTTCGACCTGCTCAAACAGCGCGAAGGCGACTTCGCCGCGATCAACGGCACGACGCAGATCCGCGCCGGCGTCATGCGTCCCGAGGTCGTCATTCCGCTTTCGGAAGATGAAAAGGCGCACGAGCGCGAGCCGCAGCATCACACCGGGCTTCTGGAGATCGGGCGGCAGGTGCGCATCATCCGCGATCCGTACTTCGGCCTGCTCGGCGAAGTGTCGGACCTGCCGCACGCGCTTATGCCTCTCGATTCAGGCACGAAGGCGCGCGTGCTTGAAGTGAAGCTGGATTCGGGGGAGAGTGTCATGGTGCCCCGCGCCAACGTGGAACTGATCGAAGCCTGACCCAGACAGGAGCAGGAGATGCAGAGGCGAAACTACATGAACTGGTCGATCCTGCTGGTCGCGCTGGCCTGCGTGTGGCCGGCCCGGGCCCAGGAGCCGACGACCGACGCGGCCCTCGCCCCGCCGAGAAACGTCCACGTCCGCGACTTCGACTGGGACGACGGGACCAAGGCGGTCGTCTCCTGGGAGCTGTCTGCGGACGACGAGCGGCTCGACGGGTATTACGTGTACAAGGCGCTCGCCCGCTTCGACGGCGTCGAGCAGCCGCTCGACTGGTCCCTGGTCGGCATCGCCCCGCCGGGAAGGCGCGAGCTGCAGGTCGCCGACCTGATCTACGAGGTGGAACTCGACTGGATCACAAAGACCGCGGCGGCGCTCGATCCGCTGCTGCGCGACGCGGTCTACAACAGCGTCGATCCCAAGCGCAAGCACTATGAGGTCGGCTGGGTGTTCAAGGTCGTGGCGAGCGCCACCCCGGCCGTGCCCGAGGGCGAGCAGCCCGTCACGCTCACCTCCGCGGAAGTGATGACCGGCGAGACGTTCACGCCGGGCGAAGAGTGGTTCGACGGCAGTCGCTTCTGGCTCATGGTCATCACGATCATTCTCGGCGGTTCGGTGCTGCTGTTCATCGCCCAGGCGCGCAGCGGCAAGGAACTGAAGGTGCGCAAGATCGCCGGCCTCTCCGCAGTCGATGAGGCGGTCGGCCGGGCGACGGAGATGGGGCGCTCCTGCCTGTTCATCCCCGGCATTCAGGACATGAACGACATCCAGACCATCGCCGGCATCACGGTGCTCTCGCGCGTCGCGAAGACGGCGGCGGAGTACGACGCCCGCGTCGAGGTGCCGACCTCGCGCTCGCTGGTGATGACCACGGCCCGGGAGACGGTGCAGGCGGCGTTCCTCGCCGCCGGTCGCCCCGACGCCTACAACCCGGACAACATTTATTACGTCACGGACGAGCAGTTTGGCTACGTGGCGTACCTGCAGGGGATGATGACGCGCGAGAAGCCCGCCGCCTGTTTCTATATGGGCACGTTCTTCGCCGAGTCGCTGATCCTGGCGGAGACGGGGAACAACATCGGCGCCATTCAGGTCGCCGGCACCGCCATGCCCGCCCAGCTCCCCTTCTTCGTGGCGGCCTGCGACTACACGCTGATCGGCGAGGAGTTCTTCGCCGCCTCGGCGTATCTCTCCGGCGAGCCGGATCAGCTCGGCTCGCTCAAGGGCCAGGACGTGGGCAAACTCATCGTGGCCATCGGCATCGTGGTCGGGGTGATCTTCGCCACGCTCGCCGTCATCTACGGGGCGGACTCCGTCTTCGCCCACATCGTCAACTACATCCGTGACGTCATGCTGAAAGGAGCCTGACGCGTGAAACGAACCATCCCGCTTCTGATCACGGCGCTGGGCGGCTTCGTCCTCATCGTCGCCTTCTTCATCCCTGAGACCCAGGGCTGGGGCGAAGTCGCCGCCATCTGGTTCGACGTCATCGCCTCGGTGGCCTTCGTTCTCGGCGGCGGCAACCTGCTGCGCGTGCACCTGCGCAAGGTCTCGGATCGCAAGCAGGGCTGGGCCTTTTCCGTGGTGACGCTCCTCGCCTTTGCGGCGACGCTGACGGTGGGCCTCTTCAAGATCGGCGTGCCGCCCAACGACCTGTATCCCTCCTACGCCTGGTCGGGCAGCTACCGCGCCAACGGCAGCCCCTTCTGGTGGTGTTACGAGTTCGTCTTCAAGCCGCTCACCGCCACCATGTTCGCCATGCTCGCCTTCTACATCGCCTCGGCGGCGTTCCGCGCCTTTCGCGCCAAGAACCTCGAAGCGATGCTGCTGCTGGGCACGGCGTTCATCATTCTGCTCGGGCGCACCTTCGCCGGCGTGTGGATGACGAGTTGGATTCCCGAGGACAGCATGATGTCCGGGCTGCGCATCGAGAACCTCACCGTGTACATCATGCAGGTGTTCAATACCGCTGGGAACCGCGCCATCATGATCGGCATCGCGCTGGGCATCGCCTCGACGTCGCTCAAGGTTCTGCTGGGCGTGGATCGTTCCTACCTGGGATCGGGAGACTAAACCATGCTGGAGTTTCTCAAGAACCTCGATCGACGCTGGATCTTCCTCCTCATGGCGCTCTCGGTGATCATTCCCATCATCGTGATCGGCATCACCGGACAGGAACTCCCGGAATACCCGACGCCTCTCGCTCGAGCCGTCTTCGACCAAATCGAGAAGCTCGAACCGGGCGATCGCGTTCTGCTTGCCTTCGACTACGACCCGGCGAGCCAGGGCGAACTTCAGCCGATGGCGACCAGCTTCGTCCGGCACTGTGCCGAGAAACAGCTCAAGTTGTACTTTCTCGCGCTCTGGCCGGTCGGGCCGCAGATGATCGATGAGACCATCACCAACGTCATCATCAATGAATACAACACACGCCCCGACGTCGTCGGAACCGAGAAGGAGTACGTCTACGGCGAAGACTACGTCAACCTTGGCTTCAAGTCCGGCAACGAGGGCGTCATCAAGGTCATCGTCTCCAACCTGCGCGAACTGTACACGACCGATGCGACCGGCACGTCGGTCGACAAGATCCCCATGATGCAGTCGATTCAGAACGTGCGGCAGATGCACCTGCAGATCAACGTGTCGGCCGGGTACCCGGGGACGAAGGAATGGGTGCAGTACGCCGCCACCGCTTTCCCCGATGACATCGTCATCGTGGCCGGGTGCACCGGCGTGCAGGCGCCGCTGCTCTATCCCTACATTCCCCAGCAGCTCAAGGGCCTGCTGGGCGCGATCAAGGGCGCAGCCGAGTACGAGCAGCTTGTCAACGAGAAATACAACCCAGAGGAGCCCGCGGACATCAGCAGCCTCGTCTACGCGGATTGGCAGTCGCGCTACGGGCGCTACACCGAAGGCATCCGCCGCATGGGACCGCAGCTCGTTGCCCACCTGCTCATCATCCTGCTCATCATCGTGGCCAACATCATCTACTTCGCCGACAGGCGACAGGAGCGACGCGGATGAAGACCGAGACGATAGTCTGGACGATCGTTTTCCTGCTCGGCGGCGTCGGCCTGATTCTCAACGCCGCCTTCCGCGACGCCGGCAGGATCTACGTGCAGGATCAGAGGCACGATTACGTGCATGTCGAGGACGAGCTGCTGCTCCCCTGGGGCGAGACGCTCACTGCTGCGCCCGACCGCACCGAGGCTGTGGCCGTCGTCGCGCCGGACGGAAGCGAGTTCACCCTGCCGCCTCGCCGGCAGAGCGTCGGCGTCGACGTGCCCTGGAAGGACACGACCGTGCCGGCCCGCTGGCACGAAACCTGGCTGCACGTCGAGGAGATCGAGTCGTCTCCGGAAGAGGCGCCCGCAGTCGAGATCCCTCCGCTCGAGTCGCCCGACCGCATCGCCTGGACCGAGTCGAAGCAGGTGACGCAGCGCGAATACCACGAGGCTCTTAAGGGTCCGGCCGCCGCCGACCATCGCTTCGACTGGGTGCGCACGATCGGCACGTGGGTCGCCGCGTTCTTCACCCTTTCCATCTTCTCGTTCCTCTACAAGGACAACCCGCTCTACAAGCTGGCGGAATCCACTGTGGTCGGCGTGTCGGCGGCATACTGGATGGTCGTCGGCTTCTGGGAAGTCATCATCCCGAACCTGCTTGGCAAGCTCTTCCCGGCGATGGTCAAGAACTGGGCCATGCCCGGCCTCGAGGGCCACGCCGACTACTGGTACATCGTCCCCCTGATCCTCGGCGCCATGCTGCTGACCTGGCACAATATCCAATACTACCAGGACCTGATGGCCGAACTG
>CAZZPX010000331.1:0-4529 GCA_964655955.1 uncultured Phycisphaerales bacterium
ACAGCGCCAGTCGATTGTTGAGCCAGCCGACGCGATGGTCGAGGTAGCGCACGATGCGCGGCCCGCGCACCGCCTTGGGATGGACCATTTCGTGGCCGAAGATCCAGAGTTGGATCACGCAGACCTGGGCGATGATCGCGCCGGCGACGCCGACCCACCCGAAGAAGAAGCCGCACACGAGCCAAGGGATCCAGGAGATGAGCGAGAAGGTGATGTCGAGCAGAGGCGCGCGGGTGAAGCGACGCCGAAAGGCGTGCCCGGGCGGGCCCAGCTTGCCGAGCAGATTCAGCAGCAGCACGAGGACGAGTATGAACACGCCCGTGTAGGCAATGGCGTTGAAGAATCCGATCAGCATGAGTCGCCTCCGCGTTGCCGCTCTCCCGGTCATGGTACAGATTCGCCGGCCGCCGCGGCCGCGCCGCCTTCCGCGGCTCCCGCCGCGGCGGCAGGTGCTAGTATGTTCGCGTCAGCAGCGGAGCCTCCGGCCCGCTTCAGGGGAACAGCGTGGCTGAGACGACAGACAAGGCGGAGCGCGAGTTCCTGGGCTGGTGCCGGCCCCCGCTTGCACATGCGGCGGGGTGGCTGGTGCGTCGGTTCGCTGACGACCGGCTGCTCGATCTGAGCGACGTCGTGCTCGTCACCCCCGGCGCGCGGGCGGGGCGGACGCTGCTGGCGACGCTTGTCGAGGAGGCGGAGGCGGCAGCTTTGGAGTTGCTCCCGCCGCGGCTGTGCACGCCCGGCAACCTCGCGCTGGAACTTTGTGAGTTCGGGCAGCCGCTCGCCGATTCGCTGGCGTGTCGCCTCGCCTGGGTCGAGGCATTGCGGGGGATGTCGCCTGACGACCTGGCGCCATTGCTCAAGCACCCGCCGGACGCAAAGGACGCGCTGGCCTGGCACGGATACGCGGCCGTCTGTCAGCGCCTGCACGTCGACCTGTGCGCGGGCGGCCTGCTCTTCGAGGACGTGCCGCAGCGCGTGGTGAGCCGACCCTGGTTCGACGACGGCGAGCGCTGGCGCATCGCCGCGCAGGCGCAGGCGGCGTACACGAAGCAGCTTGAGCAATGGGGGCTTGCCGATCCGGATCTGGCGCGAATGACGGCGGCTGCGGAGCCCGAACCGATCGCGCTGGATGCCGTGCTGATTGGCGTGGCGGAACTGCCGCCGGTCCTGCGGCTGCTGCTTGCCCGCTGCCGCTCGCGCGCCGCCCTCATCTTCGCGCCGCCGACGCTGTCGGACGGCTTCGACGCGCTTGGCTGTGTTGAGGTCAAGTTCTGGCGTGACCGGCACACGCCGCTGGAAGAGCGCGACATCTTCTTCGCCGATGACGTGCACGACCAGGCGAATCTCGTGCTGGCGCTGCTGGCTGAACTCGAGCCGCCGCGGACCGTGGACGAGATCACGATCGGTGTGGCGGACACGTCGGCGGAGGCGACCATCGCCGGTCGCCTCGAGTTGCAGGCGGGTTTGCCGGTGCACCGCGCCTCGGGCCGCCCGATCGCACAGAGCGCGCCGTATCGCTTGCTCGTCGCCGCGGCGGAGTATCTCGAGGATCTGCGTTATTCAGCCTTCGCAGCGCTGGTGCGGCAGGCGGATGTCGAGGCGCTGGGGAAGAGGCTCGCGCGGGAGGCCGGGCAGCCGGCGCAGGCGCTGTCGTGGGCGGAGGCGCTCGACGCGTACCAGGGGCAGTGCCTGCCGACCCGCGTGGACGGCGAGTGGCGCGGGGCGGCGGGGCGCGACGTGCAGGCGGCTCTTGCCGAAGCTCACCGTGCGGTGCGGGTGATGCTGGGAGACCTGGACGATCGCCTTGCGGACGGCTCGCCGCCGCGCCGCGGGCAGGCGGAGTGGGCCGGCTCGCTTGGCGCCATGCTGCAGCGCGTATACGAGCAGCGCACCGCCAGCCGCAGCGTGCCTGCAGAGCGCCGGCTGATCGAAGCGCTCGAGCACATCGGCGCGGCGCTCGACGAGTGGCAGCGCCTGGGGCGGCGCGCAAGTGGGCAACTCCCGGCGTGCACCGCGGCGGAGGCGCTGCGCCTGCTCGCGGACGAACTGGCGGATGTGGCGCTCACGGACGAGCCGGATCCGTGCGCGCTGGAGATGCTGGGCTGGCTGGAACTGGCGCTGGATGGGGCGCCGGTCGCCATCGTCACCGGAATGAACCACGGATGCGTGCCCGCGACAGTGACGCATGATGCGATGTTGCCGGGCACGCTGCGCGCAGCGCTCGGCCTGCCGGACGGCGATCTTCGACTGGCGCGCGATGCCTACCTGCTGACGCTGCTCGCCGAGACGAGGCAGCGCCTGGTCCTCATCAGCGGCAAACGGACGCAGCGCGGTGATCCGCTCCTGCCGAGCCCTCTGCTTTTTCGCTCGCCGACGATCGCCGTGCCCGAGTTGGTCTTGCGCTACACGGGGAAGCGGCCGCATCGGCCGATGGTGCGAGCAGCGTCGGCGCTGCGCCCGGGCGCGCTCGATCGCTTCGAGGTGCCGCCGCTCGTGCGGCCGGCCACCGTGGAGGAGATGTCTGTCACGTCGTTCTCCACGTATCTCGCCTCGCCATACCTCTTCTATTTGCGCCACGTGATGGGCCTCTGCGAGGCCGACGACTCGGGGGTGGAGATGGATGCACTGGCGTTCGGCAGCCTGGTGCACAGGGTGCTCGAAGATTTTGCGAACAGCGACGTCAAGACCAGCAGCACCACGGACGAGATCGCGGCGTATCTCGGCGACACGCTTGCAGATCGGGCTCGACGCCTGTACGGGCCTGAACCTGGCATGGCCGTGCGCCTGCAACTGAACTTCGCGCAATGGCGGCTCGAGCGCTTCGCTGTCTGGCAGGCGCGGCGGCGCGCGGAAGGCTGGCTCATCGAGCAGGAACCGGAGTGGAAGCCGACGGGAGGATCGGTCGTCTTCGCCGCCGGCGACGTGTCGATCCAGCTCCGCGGCCGCATCGACCGCATCGAGCGGCACGAGGATACAGGGAGGCTCGCCATCCTCGATTACAAGACTTCTGAGGACGCGAAGTCGCCCGAAAGGGCACACATGCGCAGGGGCGAGTGGTGCGATCTGCAGCTGCCGCTCTATCGCCACCTCGCAGCCGAACTGCTGCAGGGCGAGGAGCCGGCGCTCGGCTACGTCTGCATCAGCAGTGCGGAGAAGGGGACAGAGCTTCTGGAAGCGGAGAGGGACGCCGCGGCCCTGGCGGAGGCGGATGCGACGGCGCGTGAGGTCGTGCGGGCGGTAAAGGCGGGCGAATTCGATGAGGTCGGCGAACTCGAGTACGAGAACGGCGCGCTGGCGACGATCTGCCGCCTGGCGCGGCTGGCGTTGGTGCAGCTCGATGAGACCGGGGGCGAGATGTGAGCAGGCTCGAGCACATTGTCATTCGCGCTTCCGCCGGTTCGGGCAAGACATATCAGCTCGCCATCCGCTACCTGACGCTGCTGGCGATGGGCGTGCAGCCGGGGCGCATCCTGGCCACGACATTTACGCGCAAGGCGGCGGGAGAGATCTTCGATCGCGTCATCGGCAAGCTGGCGGAGGCGGCGGTGGACGATGCGAGGTTCGCGGCGCTGCACCAGGATGTTGCGGCGTTGCGTTCGCCGGCGCACTGCGCCGAGGCGCTCAGGTCGCTCATCGACTCGCTGGATCGCCTGCACATCCTCACGCTCGATTCGTTCTTCATGCGTCTTGCCGATTGTTACAGCCTGGACCTGGAACTGACGCCGGGGTGGCGCATCGCGGAGGAAGAGGAGGACGCGGGCGCCCGCACCGCGGCGATTTCCGAAGCGCTGGCCGGGGGCGACTACCAGCAGTGGGCGGCGCTCTTTCACATGCTCGCGGGCGGGGCGTTGAAGCGCAGCGTGCACGCGGCGTACCAGCGGGCCGTCGACACGGCGCACATCGCCTACTTGCAGGGCGAGCGTCGCGTCGAGCCGTGGCGCGTCTTCGGGCCGGCGAGTCCGCCGCTCGATAACGCAGCGCTGGACGCGGCGTGCGCGGCGCTGGCGCGCTTGGAGTTGCCAACGACGAAGAGGGGGACCGTCCACCGCACTTGGCAGAAAGCGCTGGACAAATCATGTGAAGCGCTGGCAGGCGAAGATTGGGAGGAGTTCCTCAATGGAGGCATCGCGGGGGCGCTGGAGTCCGGTGTCTTCGCGAAGGTCGAGATTCCGCCGCATGTGCACCGCGCCTTCGAGCCGCTCGTCGGGCACGCCCGGGCGGTGCTGCTCCATCATTTGAAATGTCGCAACCAGGCGACGTTCGACCTGGTGCACAGCTTCCAGGCGAAATATGTCGCAGCCAAGCAGGCGGCTGGGGCGTACACCTTTGACGACGTTCCGCGCCTGCTGCTCGACAGCGCGCTCGTGGAGGAGACGCAGGACCTGTACTACCGGCTCGACGGCCAACTCGATCACGTGCTGCTCGACGAGTTTCAGGACACGTCGCTCACGCAGTATCGCCTGCTCTTCCCGCTGCTCGACGAGATGCTCAGCCGGGCTGCCGGCGAGAATTCGGTCTTCTGCGTCGGC
>CAZZPX010000332.1:0-4501 GCA_964655955.1 uncultured Phycisphaerales bacterium
GATCGGGGCTGCCGCGCACGCGATAGAGCGCCTCGGCGTGCGCGTAGTAGGGCAGCAGATCCTCGTAGGCAATCGGCCAGCGCTGCGGCAGGGTGCTCTCCGACGCCCCCTCGGGGAAACACTCGGCGGGAGCGAAGTCGGCAGGAAAGAAGCGCTCCATCGCCATGCCGTACAGGGCACTCGAACCACCGACCCCCGAGCCGATGAAAGGGATGTGGCTCGTGCGCCGGCGTTTGCCGGCGTCGACGATCCGCTCCCACTCGCGGCCGCCCCTGCGCAGGCCGTCGAGCCTTTCGGGCGTGGGCGGGAAGGGACTGCCGACCTCGTCCTCGGGGTAGCCCCCGAGGATGGCGGCCGGCGCCCCGGGCGAGCGCCCCTTTTCGATGAAGAGCACCTTCAGCCCATGGCGCGCGAGCGCATGACCCGCGGTCGCCCCGCCCATGCCGGTGCCGACGACGATGACGTCCCAGCGTTGCGACTCGATCCCCGAATTCACCCGACTACCCTCCCGTCCCTGCGCGACCGCCTCCCCGCGGGAGGGGCGCGCAGCGCTTCCGGCGGCCATGCGGGAGCGCGCGCATGCGCCTCCCGGCGCTCGCGCTATGGTCCGCGCGCGCGCACGCCAACCATCCGCGCGCCGGACTCCCGGTCGCGCAGCACGTCATCGCGGCCCCGTCATCAGTTCGTCCAGATCCAATCGCAGCGAGCGCGAACGCGGGGTCGCCGAGCGTCCGATCCGACAGAAGAACGCGAAAGGCTCGCCCTCGCGTGCCCCCACCAGATGTTCGAAGCGCCCGGCCAGCCGGCGCGCGCCCTCGTCGATCGAGGCTCGCGCCGAGATCGGGGTGCCGCTGCGCGCGTACCACCGGAAGATCACCGGCGTCATCTCCGGCTGCAGCAGCAGACCGCGCGCACTCGCGGCGAGCCACAGGCGCTGCAGGGCGATCCCCGCCTCGACATGGCCCAGGAGTCCGTCCATGGAGCGCCGCGGCCGCATCAGCACATGCGCTGCGCAGGCCAGCGCGGGCAGCACGTCGAGCTGGATGCGTGGCGCCACCGTGCCGAGCAGGTAGCGGTTGAAGAACTCGACGCGCGACCAGTTCTGCATGACCCATTCCATCAGCCGCGCCGTTGCCGGATCGACGCCCACCGCCTGCTCGGGGATCCGGTCCTTGCTGTAACGGGCGCGCCACTCGATGATCGCCCGGTGCACCTTGTAGGCTTCCGGGCAGGTCAGCCTGAGGTAGGCGTTGTCCCAGAGCAGCCGCGCCACCGCAAGGCGCTCGCCGAAGCCTTCCAGGAAGGTGAGCGTGTAGTCGGTACCGACCGCGGCCTCCAGCGCCCTGCGATCGCCGTCCTCGAGCGGCGTCGTGCGCATCGCCCTACGCTGCACGGTGCGACTCTCGATGCACGACTGCAGCGGATCATCAGCCAGGTTCGCCGCACCGGGCGCGAACACCAGCTCGTAGACCGGTGCGTGTTCGACCACCGGCGTGCGCAGCGACCAGCGCATGGACAGCCCGAAGCGCCCGCCGGCCAGGCGCAAGGTCTCGAGCAGCGCACCGTGGGCAAGCTGGCTGGCGCGACCGGCGAAATCGTAGACGCAGTCCGCGCGGGTGTCGTGGCCATGCACCACGATGCGCTCGTCGTCCACGATCTCGAAACGCCAGGGCTGGGTGTTGTCTCCGCTCGGCGCCCAACGCCCGAGTTCGAGGATCCGCATCAGGGTCTCACGATCGGCCATCCGCCCTCTCCGCCCGCTTCATCTTCATCAATTGCCGTCTCGCGATCCAGATCACGAAGCGCTGGAAGGGGTTGCGATTGCCACCCGGCCGCCAGGTCTTCGCCAGGCGGTTGCGGTAGGCATCGAACTGATAGCCCCGCGGCGCACTGCGGACGCCGCCGCGTCCGAGCAGGATCTTGAGCGACTCGGTGGCCACCAGCCCGGAACACAGCTGGCAGGCCGCAACGGTGGACGGCCCCCGCCGCTCGCCCAGGTTCACCCGCGAGGGATCGGCGAGATAGCCGAACTGCAACATCGCGGGCGAGAGCCCGATCAGGAAACGCACCGCCATTTCCTCCTCGTCGCAGCCCTCGAGCTGGAAATACTCCTCGAACGACATCCCGTCCGGCTGGAACACGAGCACCGCCGCCCCCAGCCCCAGCGGTGCGGCGGTGACCGCGGGGATTCCCATGCGGTGACAGGCCGCGAATACGGCGCGCCGGATGTCGAACGCGAAGAAGTCGAGCGCGTCGACATAGAGGTCGGCACCACCGAGGAAGTCCTCGAGGTTGCCCCCGGAGACGCCTTCCCCGAACACGCGCAGCTCGCACTCGGGATTGATGTCCGCCACCATCGCTGCGAGGACTTCGGCCTTGGGCCGGCCGAGCGAGGAGACGAAGGCTCCAGCCTGGCGGTTGAAGTTCGCCAGGTCGAACGTGTCGAAGTCGGAGATCGAGAACGACCCCACCCCGAGCCGCGCGAGCGTGAGCAGATGCCCGCCGCCCACCCCGCCCATGCCGGCGATCGCGATCCGCTTCCCTCGCAGGGCCGCCTGCTCGGCCTGCGTGACCCAGCCGAGGTTGCGCGAGAAGGCGGCTTCGTATGCGAAAAGACCGCTCATCAATGAGTTCCTTCATCCGTTTGGGCCCAGAGGCTATGATATCAACCCGAACCTGACGCGCGCATGCTCATGTGGCAAGCATTCCCCGCAAGATCCGGCCAGCCGGCCCGCATCGCCGCCCGCAATCTGCTGCGGCATCGGCGCCGGACGCTGCTCGCCCTGGCCATCATCTGCGGCGGCGTGGTGTCCTTCCTGCTTGCGGGGGGCTTCATCAACTGGGTGCTGTGGGCGATGCGCGAGGCGGCCATCCAGTCCCAGCTCGGCCACGTCCAGATCACGCGTCCCGGTTATTTCCGCGAGGGTATCAGCGATCCCTACCGTTTCCTGCTCGACAAGGACACCTCGGTGGTCGCCTCCGGAGACGGCTTCGAGGTGCTCACCATCGCGCCCCGGCTCGCCTTCACCGGATTGCTGAGCAAGGACGACACGACGATCTCCTTCATCGGAGAGGGTGTCGAGCCCGAGGCCGAGGCACCGCTGAGCTGGGCGATCACGGTGATGGAAGGCAGCGACCTGCGCGCTGGCGGGCCCGACTCGGTTGTGCTCGGCGAAGGGCTCGCCGCAAACCTGGGCGCGCACGCTGGGGACCGCATCGTCCTGCTCGGCAACACGCCGGGTGGCGGTGTCAATGCGGTGGAGCTGACCGTCGCGGGAACATTCCAGACCACCTCGAAGGCCTATGACGACACCGCGCTGCGCGCACCGATCGAGGTCGCCCGGCGCCTGATGCGGGTCGACGGCGCGACGAGCTGGGTGGTGTTGCTGAGCGAGACCGGACAGACCGACACCGCCGTCCGTGCCCTGCGCGGCCTGCTGCCGGCGGATCGCTTCGAGGTCACGCCATGGATCGAGCTCGCCGACTTCTATACCAAGACGGTCGAGCTCTTCGACACCCAGGTCAATGTGGTCCGCCTGATGATCGCCCTCATCGTGGTGCTGAGCATCTCCAACACGCTGTCCATGGCCGTCATTGAACGCACCACGGAGATCGGCACCTCGATGGCCCTCGGCGTCCGGCGGCGCGGCATCCTGGCGCTGTTCGTGTGGGAAGGCGCGCTGCTCGGGCTCGCCGCCGGAGTCTTCGGCGTCAGCCTCGGGCTGGCGCTCGGCCAACTCATCTCGGCGATCGGCATCCCGATGCCACCGCCGCCCGGCATGTCCCGCGGTTACGTCGCCGAAATCGCGATCTCACCCGCACTCGCCCTCGACGGTTTCCTGCTCGCCTTCCTCACCACCCTGCTCGCCGGCATTCCTTCGGCGTGGAAGGCATCGCGAATGAACATCGTCGACGCACTGCGTCACCAGACCTGAGACCATGCTCAACAAGCTCGCCCTGCGCAATGTCTTCCGCCAGCGTGTCCGCAGCATGATCACGCTGGCGGCGATCGTCCTCGGCGTGATCGGGCTGATCCTGTCCGGCGGCTTCGTGCAGGACATCTTCGTGCAGCTCGGCGAGGCGATCATCCAATCCGAGACCGGACATGTCCAGGTGTTTCGCGAGGGCTTTCGCGAGAAGGGCAGCCGCCAGCCGGACCGCTACCTGATCGACGATCCTGCGCCCCTGGCTGCCCGCATCGCGAACACGCCGCAGGTCCGCGACGTCTCCAGCCGCCTGAGCTTCTCGGGCCTGCTCAACAACGGCAAGCGCGACCTCGCCATCATCGGCGAGGGGATCGAACCGGAGAAGGAAGCCAGGCTGGGCAGCTTCCTGAAGATGCTCTCCGGAAGGCCGCTGAACGATACCGACGCCTTCGGGATGATCGTCGGCCAGGGCGTGGCGCAGTCGCTCGCGCTGAAGGTCGGCGATCAGGTGACCCTGCTCGTGAATACGGCCGGTGGGGCGCTCAACACCGTGGACCTCACGGTGGTCGGCATAT